>NZ_WUBV01000027.1:0-10268 GCF_009807105.1 Natrialba sp. INN-245
GTCGAGGATATCGATTTCCATACCAACCTCGATTTCCTCGACTTCATCCTTCTAACCCGTGATATCAGCTGATTAGATCGCTCTTCAACAGAGCAGGATATTATACGCTCACGATTGAGGCTGCCTTCACATCGATCGAACGGACGCTGCTGTTCTGGTTGATTACGGAGGGACATCACGACCCATCCCAGCCGCCCCAATCACACACCACCGCGATCAATCGAAGCGCCGAAGTCGGATTCATCACTGACGAGGTCGCGACGGAACTCGAAGATCTCTGGAACGAAAACCGTGCACACACGTACTACCAGGACGGGATGGCCACAGATGATCGTGCAGATGCGATGGTCGCGCTCGCCGACAATATCCATTCACAGATCGTCAATCTCGTCGGGAAATCTCACGACTGTATCTGTGAGCGATCGCGGCGAACAAAATGGTGGGAGGTAGATAAAATCCAGCGTGTCATCAAAATCTCCACAACCACTCAATAGCGTGCGTATTGACCAACGCCGGTTATAATGAATATAATATATCTGCTATGAAAGACTTAAAGAGCACAGTCAGCACGGGTTGTGAGCAGCTTTGGGCACGCGCTCTTCGGTAGACTGGCGGAAGTGATCGATCGAAGTAGTACATCCCGCCGAATAAAGGTCACGTATGCATCAAGAATATCCTGCCTGCGGAGGAATGATTCGGGTTCTTGTCGAGCTGGGAGCTATCAGCTCGAGCCGCTCGGCGAAGAGCGGTCACCAACACGATTACTGTCGTTCTCCATCTCGAAGAGTGACCGTATATGGCATCGAACCACCGTACAATGAGTAGAGAACGAACAACATACCAACCGCAACGATTCCAGTCTGGATCGCGCTTGCCTGATATATAGTCAACACATCTAACTCATAGAGGATTCCTTCGATGACAGCACCCTGACTAATAAATACGAATCCAATTCCAACGAAGAGCATCGGCTGGCCGTTTCCACGGCGATAACTCCGAAACGCCTGAAAGGCGATGGCTAGTCCGAGGACGATAACGACGAGTTTGGCGATTATCAGTTCAGTATGCATGGTTAATCCCTCCGCATTCCGCCCCACATTCTAGCAAATCGATCTGGCGGGTCTTCTTTGATCTCCAATTGGACTTCGTAGATTCCATCGTGGAATGTGACGTTGACGGAGTTGAGTATCGTTTCGTATTGCTTTCGATGGTGACCTTGTGGATCAATCTGGAGATTTTCGCTCACGAGACCCATCGAGTGGAGTTGGTCGAGACGGTCATATATTGTCGACTCGGAGCCCTCACACTGCTCTCCAAGTTCTTCGGCCAACATCGGTTCTTGAGTCAAATAGGCCAGAATCTGACGTGCATAGTCGTCTCCAAGAAGATCGAGCACCCGTTCGGATTCTGGCTCCGTCATGTGATATGTGAAATACGGAATCAATGGAAAAAAGTGCTGGCGTATAATTCTGAGACTGTCTGATCCTGTAAATTCGAACCCCTATATAAATATGTTTCGCGTAGGCCGTTGGTCGCGGATTGTGCGATGTTGGCTAATATACACAATGGCGTATGTCTATATGTGAGAGCACCATGATACAACCACTACAATCGGCTGCACGAATTGGACGGACGGGGTTCATCGCAGGCATCACGCTCCTCATCGGTGTCACGGGATCTGCCGTGGCCCAGAGAGGTGGTAGTGTTGGCGGCGGTATGATGGACGGCAGCTGGGGGATGTTCGGAGGCTGGGGCTTCTTCTGGGTTCTGTTACTCATCGGAATCATCGTTCTCGCCGTTTCCGTGGCCAGCGGTAACGGAGGGACGCAGACCGGCGGTCAACAAGACCGAGCTCAGGAAGAACTACGTAAACAGTACGCCCGCGGGGAACTCTCCGACGAGGAGTTCGAAAAACGACGACGGAAGCTGTAACCAACTCGGAACATTGCAGCTACCACCAATTAATAAAGTTATGACATACACAAGTACCATCACGGTCGAGGCACCGTTCGACGACGTGATCGCCGAAGTGACGACTGCACTGGAAGACGAAGGATTCGGCATTCTCTCAGATATCGATGTCAGATCGACGCTGAAGGAGAAACTCGACGTTGACG
Organism: Natrialba sp. INN-245; assembly: GCF_009807105.1. Lineage (NCBI taxonomy): Archaea > Methanobacteriati > Methanobacteriota > Halobacteria > Halobacteriales > Natrialbaceae > Natrialba > Natrialba sp. INN-245. Next base: position 2,118 of record NZ_WUBV01000027.1, read on the forward strand.
TCGATCAGTATCGGATTCTCGGAGCCTGCAATCCGTCACTTGCACAACAGGGGCTTGCGCAAGAACCGGAGTTGGGAGCATTACTTCCGTGTAACGTGATCGTCTACGAAACGGACGGCGATATCGTTGTGAGCGCCGTCGATCCCCAGCAACTCCTCGGAGTCGCCGACAATCCGCAGCTCGAAGAAATCTCGACAGATGTTCACGAGCGGTTTGAACGAGTGATTACAGCTATAGACGGACAATTTCCGTCTGGGGGTGAGTCTCGATGAGTTCCATGAGGCAGACTGAGAAAACGATCCTCGTCATCCTTGCCCTCGCTGTCTTACTTGTGATTCCAGTCCTCACAATGGGGAGCGGAATGATGAGCACTGGTTGGGGGATGTTTGGCGGAGGAATGTTCGTCTGGCCGCTGTTGGTGCTCGGACTCATCGCACTTGCGATCTACTGGGCTGGAAACCAAAGCGAAAACACCAATTCAGAACAGCCGGATCCAGCCCGCGCAGAACTTCGTGAACGGTATGCACGTGGTGAGATCGACGACGAAGAGTTCGAAAACCGCCTCCAGATGCTGAGCGATAACCGGTGATCCCAATGACCAATCAACCACTTACTCGACGACGAACGCTCGCACTCACTGGAAGTACACTTGCCATCGGGCTTGCTGGCTGTCTGGGTGATAGCACAAGCCCGTCCGCGAATAACGACGGCGACGGCAGCACCCAGGGGGATGCAAACCAAGATGGATCAGATTCCGATGACCACGATCATGACACCGACCATACACTCGGCCATCCAGAGGAACACATCGAAGTGACGATGGAATCAGACGACGATGTTCATCACTTCGTCCCACACGTCGTTCACGTCGAGGAGGGTGGAACGGTGACGTGGGTGCTCGACAGCGGCGTCCACGACACGGTCGCCTACCATCCGGAGAACGCCGATCTCCTCCCGTCTTCCACCGAGCGACGGATCCCAGATGATACCAACCCGTGGGCGAGCGATGTCTACGACACGGCAGGTGAAACGTTCGAGCTGACGTTCGAAGGGGAGGGAATCTACGACTACACCTGTACCATCAGTGGTCACGGTCATCGGGGTGGCAATCATCACGGTGGCGGTCATCACAGCGGAGACCAGACCCACGAATCGACGGGAATGGTTGGCCGCGTGATCGTCGGTGATCCTGACCTTGATCCGGATAGGCAACCGGCGTTGCGGTCCCCTTCCGATGAATTGCCCGAGGCTGCACGCCACGAACTGGAGCAGTTTAACCACCAGACTCGGGACGCCCTTCAGGAACACTGACCACTGCCGACATCTGTATTGTGTATATTACACAATACTTAGCGTGCTCGAACCGTACACAGACTACTGAAGAACATGGCGGATCACGATATACCATATTAGAGCCTTAATGAAAGATTCAGACACAACAAGCCGACGTGACCTACTCAAGTCGAGTGCGCTCGTAGGTGGTACCTTGATTGCTGGATGTCTCGATACCAGAATCGATGCCGACCCATCACCGGATGAACGCGCATTGCCAGAGCCACAATACGGTGATCCGGATCGGGAGTACCAGCTAAGCGCGACTGAGAGTGACGTGATGGTTGCAGGTGGTGAGTCCTACAACGGTTGGACGTACAACGGTGAATATCCGGGGCCCGAAATTCGTGCAGTGGAGGGTGAACGCGTCCGCGTCACCATCGAGAACGACCTGCCTGAGGAAACGACGATTCACTGGCACGGGATGGTACTTGACGGTGATAACGCGATGGACGGCGTTCCGGGCGTCACCCAGACTGCGATCGAGCCTGGCGAGGAATTCGTCTACGAGTTCGATGCAGAACCGGCTGGCACACATTGGTATCACAGCCACGTCGGTCTGCAACTGGATCGAGAACTGCTCGGTCCACTCATCATCGAAGAGCGAAATCCACATATCGAGTACGACACCGAAGCGACACTCGTCCTGGATGAGTATCTCCCAACCGAGCCACGTGTCGAGACCTCAAGCGGAACTGGAGGCGGTATGGGTGGAATGGGTGGTATGGGAGGTAGTGGATTTCCCGATGCACCGCCAGCAGAAGGAACGCTGATCAATGGGCGGCTCCCGGACGACCCGACACCCGTTGATGTCGAAGAAGGCAGTCGGATTAGATTACGACTGATTAACGCAGCAGCGGCGGCGACTTACGAAATCGGTATCGGTGACCACGAACTCGTCGTTACTCATACGGACGGTCCAGCTGTCGAACCCGTCTCTGTCGACACGCTCGAAATCGGCCCAGGGGAACGATACGATGCTGTCGTTGAAGCACGATCACCAGGCACGTGGCCGATCCGGGTCAGACCCGTCAATAAATCGACGTCGGCTGGCCGGGCACTACTGGACTACGACCAGTCTACTGGGGACGTCACCGAAGGTGAAATCGGCTCCCGTCAGCTTCGACTCTCGGACCTACACGCGATTGACGATCTCGATGAATATCGTGGAGAGCCAGATCGAACGATTGACCTCACTTTGTCCGGCGGAATGATGGGTGGGGATGGGGACGAGTGGACTATCGGCGGACAGGCGTATCCGGATGCCGATCCGATCAGCATCGAAGAGGGCGAACATGTTCGCTTCCGGATGGCCAACCGAAGTCCGATGCGCCACCCAATGCATCTTCACGGACACCACTTTGTGGTCGGTGATGCCCTCAAGGATACAGTCATCGTTCCCGGTCATATGGGAGAGATCACGATCGATTTCGTCGCTGACAACCCCGGTACGTGGTTTTTCCATTGCCACCATCTCTATCACATGGAAACGGGAATGGCACGTGAGATCCCGTACGAGCAGTAGCAATATAGACAGATTCCCAGTTACGAAGACTCACTTATCAATCGGAACACCACCGCTGAATGGTGAATTCGTGGTTTTCATTCCTGTATCTATGTCATCGAACTCAGATGAGGTTCGCGTGTGACTCGTTGACCGAGGTATAATAACGGAGACGATGAAGTCTGAAAAACGGTGCTATCGAGTGTGTGAGCAGGGTCAAACGCGAAGAAATCTACCGATGGGTCCAGTGAACTAGACCGGACGATGATACCGAAGCGAATCGAGCGCACTCAGCGATTATCACGATGTCGAAACGCTTCCCGCGTTAGCTCGTTGAAGCTGTCAAACTCGCGTCTCGTGCTGTCAGAGATGTCCTCAGGAGTGCTCGAAGAGCGGGCTGAGAATCTGAACCGTATTCTGTCCAGCCGACGATTACGCAACCGACCATACCCGTTTCCCTCAGTATCGGCATCATCAGCAGGTTGCGACTCACTACTATCCAGACATCCTGCAATGCTGGTTATCAGTGTGCTGCCAGCAAGGACGAACACCCGACGATGGGTAGACGTATCGTAGTCAATTAATCCTCGTCTTGTGTTTGTAGCCTCTGTCGCCGCTGTTCGAACTCCTCGTCGGAGAGGTCGCCACGAGCGTACGCGGTGCGCAACTCCTCGAGTGCCGGATCGGTTTCACGGCTGGTGGGAGAGCTAACTGCTCGATACAGGAGATATCCGATCCCAACGATAACGACGAGAAATACCAGCCACATCAGGAGACCACCCCACGTTGCGCCTGTTCCGTTCCACATGCCACCGTTCCACATATGTCCTCCGCCCCAGAACCACATCATGGGCATAGCGAGCGCCATCATGAGTAATGGGAGCAGTACGATCACGGCAACGATAATGAGGACTGTCTGGAGAAGGGTGTCTTCTGATGACATACTACTTGGTAGAATCTCTGGTCCCATAAGACCGGGCGCAATACCCGAGTGAATGGAATGCTCCACAGGATCAATGACTCAATCGGGTCGAAGAAGACTCGAGCAGTTCGGTTTCTGGAGCTTAGATGTCCAATGCCCAATGAGAAGGCAATCTCGTGAGACATCACTGCCAACATAGATTCGAGTAGTCGGTAGAAGAGCTGCGCTAAGCATATGCGTGGGGCGACCTCACCGACGAAGAGTTTGAAGAACGACGAGAACGATTGCTACGTGAGGGGAAATCGTGTCCAAAGACAGTTCTACCAATCGGCACGGATCACACGACGCTCACGAGGAGCAGATGCAAGAAGGAAAACCGACCGATAGCGAGTGTCCATGCTGTCGGGTCTGCGACCTGAGTGCGACAGACGCCGAACATGCCGAGGAATGGGAACCGGCAGGTCGCCGACCGGAGGACGAACACGTCCACGAAGATCACGACGAGCGTCACGACCACGGGGCCCACGTCGACCACTCCGGGCACGAGGAAATGTTCAAACAGCGGTTTTTCGTCTGTCTCGTCCTCTCGCTCCCGGTGCTCTACTACAGCGAGATGCTCCAGGAGTGGTTCGGCTACACCGCGATAACCTTCGCCGGGAGCGAATTCGTCGCGCCAGTTCTCGGTTTTGCCGTCTTCGTCTACGGTGGTATCCCGTTCCTGCGGATGGGTGCCGTCGAGGCGCGTAACCGCGAACCCGGGATGATGCTTTTGATCTCGCTGGCGATTACCGTCGCATTCGTCTACAGTGTTGCAGCGGTTACGTTGGGCATCGGTGAACCACTCTTTTGGGAACTGGTCACGCTGATCGTCATCTTCCTGCTCGGCCACTGGATCGAGATGCGAAGCGTCCGGCGCGCATCCGGCGCGCTCGACGAACTCGCCGAACTGATGCCGGATACTGCCGAGCGGATCACCGAGTCCGGCGACGTCGAAGAAGTCCGCGTCGACCGACTCGCAGAAGACGATCTCGTGCTCGTTCGTCCGGGAGCGAATGTCCCGGCAGATGGCGTTGTAGAAGAGGGTGAATCGAATGTCAACGAAGCGATGATCACCGGGGAGTCACGACCGGTCAAGAAGGAACCCGGCCACGAGGTCATCGGCGGCACAACCAATCGTGATGGAAGCCTTCGCGTCCGGGTCACCGCGACCGGCGAGGAAACGACGCTTTCGGGAATCATGCGGCTGGTCGAAGAAGCCCAACAGAGCCAGTCTCGGACACAAATCCTCGCGGATCGAGCCGCCGGCTGGTTGTTCTACGCGGCGATCGCGGTGGCGGCAGTCACCGCCGTCGCCTGGACCATCGCAGTCGGCTTCGGGGTACCAGTCATCAATCGGGTCGTGACGGTGCTCGTGATCGCCTGTCCGCACGCACTGGGGCTCGCCGTACCGCTGGTCGTGGCTATCAATACGACGATGGCGGCGCGCAACGGGATGCTCATCCGGGATCGGATCGCCATGGAAGATGCCCGAAACCTCGATACGATCGTCTTCGACAAGACCGGGACGCTCACGAAAGGTGAACAAGGCGTTGTAGATATTGCCACGACGGACGGCTGGGACGAGGACGAAGTGCTCGCGTTGATGGCTGCCGCTGAAAGCGACTCCGAACACATGATTGCGGAGGCAATCCGCGAGGAAGCCAACGAGCGAGGTGTATCCATCCCCGGCGTACGAGAGTTCGAGGCGCTCGAAGGACGGGGCGTTCGAGCAACCGTCGAGGTGGAAGCTGCAGCGGCTCCCGGTGTGGACGGTACGGGCGTGCAGGATGGCGAAACGATCTACGTCGGCGGACCGAACCTACTCCGCCATCTCGACGTTGAACCGGACGAACGGCTCGAATCGTTTGCCACCGACGCCGGCGAACGCGGTCAGGGCGTTGTATATCTCTTACGGGACGGTGAAGCGCTCGGCGCTGTGGCGCTGGCTGACGTCATTCGAGATGAAAGCTTCGAAGCGATCGAGGCGCTGCACGAGATGGACGTGGAAGTGGCGATGCTGACGGGTGATTCCGAGGACGTCGCCCGTGCAGTGTCGGAAGAGTTGAGGATCGACACGTATTTTGCGGAAGTGCTACCGGAGGACAAGGATAAGAAAATCATCGAACTCCAGGAACAGGACAAACTCGTGGCGATGGTCGGTGACGGAGTTAACGATGCCCCAGCGTTGACGCGATCGGACGTCGGCATTGCTATCGGATCAGGGACCGACGTGGCTGTGGAGTCTGCGGATGTCGTACTCGTGGAAAACGACCCGCGAGATGTGGCTCATCTGGTTCGATTGAGCAGAAAGAGTTACCGGAAGATGCAGGAGAACCTCGTGTGGGCGGCCGGGTACAACGTGTTCGCGTTGCCGCTTGCGGCTGGGATTTTGGCCCCGATCGGGATTCTGCTCTCTCCGGCTGTCGGGGCAGTCCTGATGTCGGCGAGTACAGTGATCGTAGCGATCAACGCCCAGCTTCTGCGCCGAGCAGATATCGATATTTAATCGCACAGTAAATTACATTCCAAAGTATGGCTCCGAGGTCATCCGCGCTATTTTAATCACAAACTGCTTGAACAAGGAAAGAGAATATCTAACAAATGTCAGTACGGAGATTCGATCGGCCGGCACTCGATAGACAGGTCGTGACACGCGATTGGCGGAGGTTGGAAACGTGATTGCTTCGATCCTGGAGACGGTTGTCGAAGGGCTGATCATGGCCGGGGATTTCTTCTGGCAGGCGTTTTGGGCGTTGATGCTCGGCTTCATGATCTCGGGTGCCATCCAGGCGTTCGTCTCGAAAGAGGGGATGGTCAACTACATGGGTGAACCGGACGCGAAATCCGTTCTCTACGCGATGGGGTTCGGGACTGCCTCAACGTCCTGTTCGTTCGGCGATATCGCTGCGACGAAAACGCTGTTCAAGAAAGGCGCACACATCATCCCGGCGGTCGCGTTCAAAATCGCCTCGACGAACTTCGTCATTGGCCTGACGTTCGTCATCTGGGCGCTTCTGGGCTGGGAGTTCGCCGTCGCACAGGCGGTCGGCGCGCCAATCTTCATCCTGATTGCGATCACGCTCGTCCACCTGTGGATCCCCTACGACGAGACAGAGAAAGCAAGAGAACGACTTATAGAGGAGGAGCAGCCTGTCGTGACGGACCCGGTCTGTAAAATGCGGTTGAACCGGGAGAACGGTATCCCCGTCGAACACAAAAACGAGACGGTCTACTTCTGTTCGGACGGGTGCAAACGGCTCTTCGAGCACGACCCTGACGTGCATACGACCTCGTGGAAGGAAAAGATCGCGTCGTGGAATGGCTGGGTCGAAGCCGCAAACCAGACAAAGAAGGATCTCAAGATGCTGTGGAAGGAGCTGGCGATCGGGTTCCTGCTGGCGGGGTTGATCGCAGCTGCGGTTCCCCAAGCCATCTGGACGCTTCTCTTTGAGGGCGGTGGAACAGGGTTCACACAGATTGTCTACAACAGCGTCCTCGGGCCACTCATCTCGATGGCGACGTTCGTCGGATCGATCGGCAATGTCCCACTGGCAGCGGTGCTGTGGGGCTCGGGCTTCGCCTTCGCCGGCGTCATCGCGTTCATTTACGCCGACCTAATCGTTCCGCAGTTGATCCGGATTTACCGGAAGATCTGGGGCAAGAAGATCGGCACTAGGATCACAATCATCCTCTTCGTCTCGATGGCAACGACCGGGATCATCATCTACTATCTCTTTGCTGTGCTCGGCCTTATTCCAGATCTGGACATTGCGGAAACGGGAGCAGGTGTGACGATCTTTGGATTCGAACCAGTCACGATCCTGAACCTAGTGTTTCTCCTCATTGCCCTCGGATTTGTCGTCCTTCTAGTGAGAGGACGGAAAGGAACACCAGGTGATCGAGTCGTTGAGGATCCGGTCACTGGAACCGAACTCACAGTTAAGAACGCGGATTACTGTACAGTCTATGAGGAGTCAATCTACTATTTCGAGAGCGAAGATTCCCGGGCTGAGTTCCGAGAGTCACCAAAGGAATATCGATCGGCGAGCTCGTACGATCACTCTGTCTCGGATTAATGAGCGAGGTGCTGTGTTGAATAGTGATTGAGTCAGGCGAAATCACGGGTTTAAAAGGATGAAGCCGAGGAATTCGATTCTGTCCTATGGAAATCGATCTCCTCGACTTCGTTCAGAAAAGTAAGCGGCTGGCCAAACTGCTCTGTTGAAGAGCGATCTACTCAGCTGATATCGGGTTAGAAGGCTGTGTTGAATCGCCATACGGCGGTTGAATTCACTGTTTCACGGCACGCTTGATGTTGTAGACGACACACATTAGGGCGATTTCTCGGAACTCA
>NZ_WUBV01000028.1:0-2856 GCF_009807105.1 Natrialba sp. INN-245
TGGTTGAGGTATGGTGAACACATTCTCTCAACCGGACATTCTCCCAATCAGAGCAACGCTTTAGCTTCGGCTCTCACACCGGTCGGGAAGTACCGACTATCCCATTTCGGTTACTGATGAGTGTGTGCAAACTACCTAACCTAACGAACATCTAACATTTTATCCAATAGCAAATAAACCACCCACAACTGTATTCACGATCCGACGGGGAGTATTGAACCCCGTCAACTAACATAAACCTCGCTTGTGCAAGTGCTCGCCCTGCTCTACATGGAGTTAGTTACATAGAAATAACTACTGAATAGAAGACTAACTGAAACAAATGACAGTACTGCTCCTCCAGTAAGCAGTAGAAACCCCTCTCTGTATCCAAATAGGTCGATTATGTACCCGACGAGAACCGGAATTAGTGCGCCAGTTAGCTGAACGAACGTCCAAATATATCCGAACGTTCGCCCCTCTCTGTCAGGGGGCGTAATGTTACTGATAAGCGTATCTCGTGCTGGGTTTGTCCCCCATAAACTCCCTCCAAGTACTATGATAACTACTAGTAGCGGCAATTTTGAAAGATCAAAAAGTGCCAGTACGAGAAGGCCTATCGTCGATACACCTAAACAAATTAAAATTACCGTTCTGGGATCGTACCGATCCGTAACAGCACCAAGAATTAGCTGCGAGAACGCAGCGGAAAACAGAAGCGTAGCGAAATAAAAATTTGCGATAGATTCCGCCCCCATTGAAACTCCAACCAGTTCCGTCGAATACCCGTACACCCCGACGATGAACACCGGGAGAAATGCATTGAGCCCGTTGCTAGGGATCATCTTGGTTATGATAAACACGTAGATTACTAACAATGGGTATAAGTACGTCCGATTATCTGCCTGCCATATATTTTCAGAAGTGGTATCCGACACTACTCCCTGTGGATGGTCTTCTGCGACTGGGTTCGTCGTGAATTCGTCTCCACGTAGTAATAAATATAGAGCGATCCCAACCAGTACGCCGATTGTACCGAGTACAAGTATAATCTGTTCCCACACGAGGACTAATATCAACACCCCAATTATTGTTGGCGAGAGTGCGTCCCCAATTTTTGCGAAACTCCCAAACCCGCCGATTACTTTTCCTTTATTTTCTCTATCGATATTATCCGTTATCAACGGGTATGCAGTGGGATGGACAACTGCAGCACCAATTCCGACTCCGAGCATCGACACCACCATCACTATAAATCCGCCCGCAAAGCTGTACCCCAGTAGAGATAGACCTGGGATTGTATTACCTATCGTAGGTGAAAGAGCAAATATGAGATACGAGAGGCTAGCGATGACGATTCCTGTTGGGAGAATGTACAACCGATCGTACCGATCTGACAGAATGCCCAGCGGTGCTTGTGCTATCCCTCCACCCACCGAATAAATGCTAATTAGTAGCCCTAGCTGCCAAAGTGGATAATCCAGAGCTACAGCGAGAACTGGTATCAACGGTGGAAGTAACCTCATAAGAAAGTGTTGTGTGAGGTGCGCTGTACTAATTACCAGCGCAAAGCGAAGCTCGTACCGACTGAGGCCGAACATCGTTATATACTATCCGTAATACTCCTGGTTAACCATACGATCTTGGAATTTATCGTTCTTTTTGATAGACGGATGAACGTTCTATCGGACAGCGGTGAGTGGCTCCGATACCCGATCCACTCTTTATCAGTACCACTTGGCGTGCTGTACTCACCGTTGGTCGTGTGGGCGTTCTATCTTTTGTCGCCACGACAGTGTGTGGCATTCTTTATCAGTGTCTATGATAGATCTTCTCACCATACCCAAAATCGATTCTTTTACATACATTCTAAAATTAAAAAATAATTCACTAAGGTTGTTATTATTTTAGATTGGAATGACACCCCATTCCTATCTAATATATCTGGAGAGCCCGTTATAATCGTACGCCCACACGTCTCTATTGCTGGACTAACATTCACGTTGTCCGATAGGAGTCAGTGAGGTGTCAGCTGTGAACTCGCTGCTGTCCCGGGGGTCGTGACACTGTCGCGCTCGGGTCTCGAAAAAAGTTCGCCTAGGAGCCTGTCCAAGAAATATCGGCAGAGAACTCACATGACGTGAACCTTATCTAGCAGAAACTCCTGTATAGCGTAAGGATTCACCCGTGACGTTCAATTTTATCCGATATGATCAAGATCAGCAACACCTCTTGCCAAAGAACGTCGCGGAGTGGGTCGAAGAGGATAGTCTCGAACGCTACGTTTCCGACGTTATTGATCATCTCGACAACGAGGGCCGGCTCGACCCATTCTATCCGGACAATCGGGAGGACGGCCGCGGGCGGCCGTCCTTCCATCCCGTGATGATGCTCAAAGTCCTCGTTTTCGGCTACTGCATCGGCATCCGCAGCTCCCGGAAACTCGACCGCCTCCTTGAACGTGACATCGCCTTTCGCTACCTTGCCGCGAATCAACACCCTGACTTCCGCACGATCAGCCTCTTCCGCAAGAACCACCGCGAAGAGTTCGAGCACCTCTTCGTTGAGATTCTTCGCCTCTGTCGGGAAGCTGGAATGGCAGAGATGGGCGAGGTCGCCCTGGACGGCCGTCGCGTCCAGGGCGACGCGGCCCTCGACCAAAACCGGACTCGTGAGCAGATTACCGACGAAATCCACGACATCCTTGAGGAAGCTGCCGAGGTCGACGAAGCCGAAGACGACGAATATGGACCAGAACAACGCGGAGACGAGCTCCCGGAGGATAGTGGTTCACAGAAGATTTAGGTATGCTTTGAGTTGGTAGGGTAATGGCGGGACAAGAAAAAGAGATCGTCCGTCACCTCAGTGAGGACGATC
>NZ_WUBV01000029.1:0-35089 GCF_009807105.1 Natrialba sp. INN-245
GGGCGCGATCTCGGCCATGACGGGGAGCATAATTCCGCTATCCTCTCCCATGACGGCCAGCCCGTTGACCCGGCCTTCGACGCCCTCGTCGGTGACTTCTAGCTCGTAGTCTTTGCGCCGCTCGATGTAGTCGTCGGCGAGCTGTTGTTCGATCGAGCGCGAGCGCTCTTTGGCTTGCAGGACGTCCTCGCGAGTCGTGAACTCGCGATCTTCTGCCCGGGCGATGTCGCCGGCGACGCGAATCAGGCCACCGAGATCCCGGAAGTGTAACGTGAGGTGTTTCTTCCGACCGGCACGGCGTTTCGCTTCGAGGATGAGCTCCTCGACGGCGTCGCGGGTGAAATGGGGCAGACGACCGTCGCGTTCGACCTCTTGGGCGATAAAACGGACGTACTTCCGGCGCATCTCGGGTGTGGATTCGATGGTATCGTCCATGTAGACCTCGTAGCCGTAGCCTTTGATCCGCGAGCGCAGCGCAGGATGCATGTTCTCCATCGCGTCCATATTTCCGGCGGCGATCATGACGAAGTTACAGGGGACGGGTTCGGTCTGGACCATCGCGCCCGAGGAACGTTCGGACTGGCCGGTAATCGAGAACTCGCCTTCCTGGATCGCCGTCATCAGCTTCTGCTGGGTCCGGACGTCAAGGGTGTTGATCTCGTCGACGAACAGCACACCCGTGTGGGACTGGTGGATCGACCCTGGTTCGACACGCTCGTGACTCGGCGTACCCATCCCACCGGACTGGAACGGGTCGTGGCGGACGTCACCCAGCAGTGCACCGGCGTGAGCGCCGGTGGCGTCCTCGAAGGGAGCGACGCGCTGTTCGGCGTTGTTGACGAGCAGGTTCGGCACCTGCGCGTCCGATCCCTGTTTCAGGGTCCGGAAGATAAACCAGATAACCGCGGCTGCGAAGATCCCGAGCAGGATGGACGATCCCGACAGAATCGTATAGATGAGGATCGCTGCAATGATGACCCACATCAGGATCGTTTTCCACCGGTTCTCCTTGTTGGCTTCCTCCCTGTGAGCGGCGACGATCTGTTCGCCCTTGCCGGCGGGAACGGTTCGGACCTTCGGCTCGTTCTCGTCGTCCGGATTGTGGTAGAGCAAGACGTCCTGGAGCGTCTCCTGGGGCAGCAACTGACTCATCGCCTTGGCCAGCATCGACTTCCCCGTTCCAGGCGAGCCGATCATCATGACGTGACGACGCTGCTCGGCCGCCTTGATGATGATGTCTCGAGCCTCGTCCTGACCGATGACCTGATCGACGAGCCGGTCGGGGACCTCAATGTCCGCCGTCGAGTCGATCTTCAACCCACCGAGGAGGTCGTCCTCGGCGATGTCTTCGTCGATTTCGACGCCGGGATCGACAGCCACTTCGCTCCCGAGATCGGATTCGGATTCCGTATCGGGATCGGCATGTCCAGTATTTTCGAGAGAATCGTCGCCAGTGGTACTGTCAGTCATTTCGTTCGATTCAATACCTCGTTCGAGGGGATCGTAACGGATATACTTTCTCCATTGTCCATCGACCGAATTCGGAGATAACGAGGGTTACGACGGTGATTCTGGCCAATCGTATAGCGGGCATTCGTTCTACCCGTTCGTCGTCCGAGCCGTCGATGGTCGTCATGGATGCGGGAACTTCCTGGCCCAATCACGTGACTGATCGTCCAGTCATACGGACCGCAATAGGTCGGTACCGGTCGATCGCAGACCAGCCGGAAATCGACCGGCAATCGGTCGTCACAGACCGTACCAGCCACGATTGCTCAAACGACTGGGGTTGAGTTACACTAGTATGGATGTAATTCTGTAACAATATCTCTCTAGTTACCTAGTTAGTCAACAGCCCGTATAAGCCTTACTGACCGTTCAGTCAACTCCGGTTGGGAGGGACAGCGTTGCAGGTCTACAGCAGCTGTGCAAGTCGCGGCTCTTTTCCTTCTCGAAAAGTATTACTGAACGATGAGTAATAGCAATTTCACATGGATACTTGATAGTATGTTAGGGGCGGTTACCGCCGTGTCGAAGCGACTGCCTGTTCGGAGACTGTATTTTTAGGGCCGATCAACGAACGACAACAGATACCAGGGGATATCGTACGAGCTGGACGTTATAATTGCCACTATAGACCGGATATAGCGTCCACTCCAGGGTTCTGAGAGTGGGTCATGGTTAACGTTTCCCCGTCGAGATCAGTTCAGAATTTACCAATTACTATATCAATACTATTCTTTGATGATACCCCGTTGATCTTCGTTATATCTATTCGACACGACTGCCCTGAGATCGACACCGAGTTTCCGGTGAACTCTCGTCCCCGGTCACTGCGTGTGTCCTCGAGGTATTCCTCACGCCGTCTACCCCCGCCTACGAATCGGACGGGATCCAAACAGTTATGATCGAGTCGGACACAGATGCTATCCATGAAAGCATTACGAGTACTGTTCGGGGGGTGTCCGAGCGGACAGCGATCGACGGATCGATCACGAGGGGAGACCGATGGCTGATGGATCGGAGTCCGACGGCGCTAACGAAGGAGCTGACGACGGCGGTAGCGTCGACCCGGTATTGCCAGGCGTCGATGGCACCTCCGGGGACGACGAACCGGAAATTACCTACGACCTCGACGATCTCGGGAACGTCAAAGAAGAGTGGGAGGGGGTAACGATCTATCTGCCGTCGGACCTGCACAACGCGCTCAACCTCTCCTATCGGGAGTTGAGCTACGAGTCCGCACGAACGACGTCCTACGACCTCCAGAAACTACAGGACTTCTATCCGCTTCTCGTCGCCGTCGGATTGAACAATCTCAACCAGTCCGATACCGACGACCTCCTCTCGATGCTCGAATACTTACAAGAGGAGTACGGCTGATCGACCGTCGTGCCGGTTTGGGTTGTTGGTGACGGTCGCTCGCTGTCGCTTCCGTTTGAGCCCATCGGTGGAAAGTTAAACTAGTATTACTAGCAACCCATGGTTACTGAGGGAGATCCGGGTGAACGAGCTACGTATGCTCGACTCGCTCGATTGACTCGACTGACGGAGCAGTCGCTGCGAACGACTGCTGACGGTCATATTTACAGTCATACCGCCGTAATTTCTGTTCATGGAGACGGGATGAGTCGGTATGGATGGGTGTTTCCTCCCACAATTTACCGGCGTATTTCCCGCCGCCACCAGCCCGTCGTCGCTGGTGTACTGTTAGTAATACTAACGACAGCGAATTCAGTAATTCGAGTAATGCCTTCTAGACTGGCGAGTACCGCGTTCGGAGCGACCGGTTACGACCGACGGTGCAACACCCGTTCCCGCGCGTCAGGCAGCGATAGCCGCAATTTCGGCAGTGTATCTGCATTCATCGCACACCAAATCAGGTCCCCGATTTCGTTCTCCGGCCCCCACGTTCAGCAACACAACGACAAATTTATATAATTGTAATTCTTCACTCGGACTGTCGTAAAGCCATGAGAGAAGACAGCTCAGTATCTCGAAGACGGTACGTTCAGCTCGCCGGAGGGGTCGGCGCGCTAGCGCTCGCAGGGTGTACAGAGGACGAAGATCCGGACGGGATCGATACAGGAAACGGAGCAGACGACGCCGACGACACGGGTGATTCGGATTCCGAGGGTGATCTCGAGATCGTCCACTGGTGGACTGCCGGAGGAGAGGAACAGGCGCTGAACGCCTTGCTCGACGGCTTCGAAGAGGCGTATCCCGAACACAGCGTCGAGAACAATCCAGCACCTGGTGGTGCCGGTGCGGCGATCGATGCGGCGATCCAGACGCGCGTTATCGATCAGGATCCGCCGAGTACGTTCCAGATCTGGCCCGGCGAGGCGGTTCGACCGTATCTCGAGGCCGACGCGCTGGAATCGATCGACGAAGTTTGGGAGGACGAGGATGCCTACGTCGACGGCGTCATCGACGCCGCCGCGCCGGACGGCAACCTCGTCGTGGCACCGATCAACATTCACCGATTGAACAACCTCTTTTACAACGTCGACGTCGTCGAGGACGTCGGCGTCGATCCGACTGACGCCGAGAATCCCGAGGATCTTCTCGACTTGCTCGAGGCGGCGGACGACGCGGGCTACGTTGGCCTCGCCCAGCAGACCCAGGAGCCGTGGGGAATCCTCCAGTTCTGGGAGATGGTGTTCCTCGGACAGTACGGCGCTAGTACCTACGAACAGTTCCTCGCGGGCGACGCCGCATCGCTCGAGAGCGAGATCGCCGACTCGCTCGAGCTCGTCGAACGGATAAGCGAGTTCCACAACGAGGACGCCGGGACGGTCGCCTGGGACGAAGCCAACGCCGACGTCATCACCGGCGACGCCGCGTTTCACCACAACGGCGACTGGGCTGCCGGCGAGTATCAAGGTGCCGACGGCTTCGAGTACGGCGAGAACTGGGAGTACATCCCCTTCCCCGGAACCGAAGGGACCTACACGATGGTGATGGACGGCTTCGTCTACCCGGCGAACAATCCGACGCCCGAAGCCACCGAAGCGTTCGTCAGTTACTGTACGACGGCCGACGCCCAGGAACGGTTCAACCCCCACAAGGGCTCGATCCCGCCGCGAACCGACGTGGCGACGGACGGCTTCCCGCCGTTCCTGCAGGATCAGATGGCGGACTTCGAGGCGTCCGACGAACAGACGGTTACGATCTCCCACGGAAGCGGCCTCGAGCCGGCCAAGGCCGACCAGGTCCAGGAAGCGTTCGCCGTCTTCACCGACAACTGGGACGTCGACGAGACGACCCAGGAACTGATCGGAATCTTCTAACTACTACTCCTCTATGGGATTCATCGATCGATTCCGTTCCCGCACAGGCCGACGTGACCGTGAGGACCGAAGCGAGCGATCACGGACTGACGGCCAAAGCGAGGAGCCACAGACCGACGGCCAACGCGGGGGACTACGGACCGATGGCGGGAGTGACGTGAGGACACGCGGCGGGCTCTCCAGACTCAAACACAGCGACGCGGTCCAGGCGGTGCCGTTCTGGCTGCCGCCGGCGCTGTTGATGGGGTGGTTCGTCTACGGCGCGGTCGGCTGGAATCTCCTCATCTCGCTGACCGACTGGAGCGGCCTGAGCCAGCCGGATTACACGAATCTCACGCTCGAGATGTACACCCAGATGCCGAACGACCCGTCGTTCGTCGCGGCATTTCGAAACACGGTGGTCCTGCTGGTCGCCTTCACCGTCGTCTCGCTGGTGATCGGGCTCGTGCTCGCGATTCTGGTCGACCAGAACATCCGCTTCGAGAACACGCTCCGGACGATTTACCTGTTGCCGATGGCGCTGTCGTTCGTCGTGACGGCGATTTTCTGGTCGTGGATGTACAATCCGAGCACGGGGACGATCAACGTCGTTCTGAGCACGATCGGGCTGGATTTCCTCACGATGGACTGGATCGGCGATCCGCGGACGAGGCTGGCGGCGATCATCTTCGCGCTCACGTGGCAGTTCAGCGGCTACGCGATGGTCGTCTATCTCGCGGGTCTGCGGGCGATCCCCGACTCGCACTACGAGGCGGCGAAAGTCGACGGCGCGAGTTCGCTCCGGATGTACTGGCGGGTAATCGTCCCACAGTTGAGCGCGTCGACAACCTCCGCTGCGGTCGTGTTGATGGTGTTCGCGCTGAAGGCGTTCGACTTCATCTTCATCATGTTCGGGGACAACCCCGGCCGCTCGGCCGACATCCTCGCGGTGATGATGTTCCGCGTCGCCTTCTCGCGAACCCAGTGGGCCTACGGGGCCGCGGTGGCGACCATTCTCTTCCTGATGGCGCTCTCGGTCGTCGCCCCCTACCTGTACCTGCAGTACAAACGAGGTGATCTCTGATGATGGACACGACGGACGGGCCGGCCGACGAACCGACAGCCGCTATCCCCATCGGGCCGACGCTGGCCGGAGGTGATCGATAGATGGCGACCGCAGACGGAACCGGACGATCGGTCGGCGATCGGATCGCCGAGCACCGAGCGGACCTCGACACCCAGCGCGTCGTGCTGTACGCCGTCCTCGTCGGGCTCGTCGGCTTCTACCTCTCGCCGCTGTGGGCCGGGCTGACGACGGCGTTTAAGTCCCAGGCCGGGTTCATCAACACGTCGCCACTCGAGCCGCCGACGCCCGCCTGGTTCACCGTCGAGCCGTGGGAACTCGCGTTCGCGACGCTTCAGGGTGGGCTAGTCAACAGCGCGATGTTCGTCGTTCCGGCGACGATCCTCTCGGCGTTGTTCGGCAGTTTCGCCGCCTACGGGCTGACGAAGCTGTCCTGGCGCGGCCAGGTCGGTATTCTCGTGATCTTCCTCGCGGGAGTATTCTTGCCGTACCAGTCGGTGCTCGTCCCACTGCGCCAGTTCTGGTCGATGGTCGACCTCGCCGGGTTGCTCGCGTTCGCGCCGGTTCTCGCGAACCGTGCGGACCTGCTCGAGTTGACGGTCACCCACACCGCCTACGGGATCCCGATCTGTACGATCCTCTTTCGGTCGTACTACAAGACGTTGGACGACGAGATGATCGAGGCGGCGAAGATAGACGGTGCCAACGCGTTCGGCATCTACAAGCGGATCGTACTCCCGCTATCGTTGCCGATGTTCGCGGTGACGCTGATCTACCAGTTCACGCAGGTCTGGAACGACCTGCTGTTCGCGCTGGTGTTGGTCACGTCCCGATCGAACTACGTCGTCACCCAGTCGCTAAACGAGTTACAGGGGTCGATGGCACAGGAGTACAACATCCAGATGGCCGGCGCGTTCATCGCCGCCTTGCCGACGATCATCATCTACATCGTCTTCGGTCGACAGTTCGCGAAAGGAATCACCGGTGCATCGTAATGGAACAGAGACAACCCAACCCTTCGAAATCGCAGACACTGAGGACATACGTATGGCTGAACTCACGCTCGGAAACGTAACGAAACGCTTCGACGACGTCGTCGCGGTCGACGACGTCTCGATCGAAATCGACGACGGCGAATTTCTCGTCCTCGTCGGGCCCTCGGGGTGTGGCAAGTCGACCACACTCCGGATGATCGCCGGCCTCGAGACGATCTCGGACGGACGGATCGCGATCGACGGCGACGTCGTCAACGACGCGCCAGCCCAGCAGCGGGACATCGCGATGGTGTTCCAGAGCTACGCGCTGTACCCGCACATGACCGTCCGTGAGAACATGCGCTTCGGTCTCGAGGAGTCGACGACTCTCGAGAAAGCAGAGATGGACAGTCGCGTCGAAGACGCCGCAGAGACACTCGAGATCGACGACCTCCTCGAGCGCAAGCCGGGGGAGCTCTCGGGCGGCCAGCAACAGCGCGTCGCGCTGGGGCGAGCAATCGTTCGCGATCCAGCCGTCTTCCTGATGGACGAGCCGCTGTCGAATCTCGACGCCAAACTCCGTTCGGGTATGCGGACCGAACTCCAGCGCCTCCAGGAGGAACTCGGCGTGACGACCGTCTACGTCACCCACGACCAGACCGAGGCGATGACGATGAGCGACCGGATCGCTATCCTGGACGGTGGCGAACTCCAGCAGGTCGCTACCCCACTCGAGTGTTATCACCGACCGACGAATCGCTTCGTCGCTGGCTTCATCGGCGAGCCGTCGATGAACTTCTTCGACGTCAGCCTCGAGGACGACCGACTGGTGGATTCCGACATCGAATTCGAGTATCCGCTTTCTTCGGTGGTTCGTGACTCCGTCGGAGAGACGACCGAGTTGGTCCTCGGAATTCGACCCGAGGATGTCGAACTCCTCGACGCCCGGGAAACGGCACACGACTTCCCTGTCGTCGTCGACGTCGTCGAACCGATGGGTAACGAGAACAACCTCCTCGTGCGGTTCCCGGACACCGATACCGAGTCGACGTTCAACGTGATCGTCGACGGGATGTGCCACGTGGAGGCCGGAAAGCGGTACGTGATCCGCATTCCGGAATCGGCGATACACGTCTTCGACCGCGAGACCGGCGCTGCGTTGCACAACCGCGAGATCGAGGACGAAACCGAACTGCTCGCCTCTCGCGTCTGATACGGATTGCTGTCCCTGTGTACTGCCGCATCCGGAGAACGGTCCCGTATGCGGCGGTACTGACGGACAGCCGACCGTATAACTCATCCGTTCCCCTCGACGATCCACCGAACGTCCGTTTTTCCCGGATCGAACCGACTCGATCGCCGCCGCCCCGTCGCTGTCTCTCGACACACCGACAATCCCCTCGAAACTAATACTCGAAGAAATAGATGATTGGCTAAAACATCACATTCCTTATTGTATAAAAAATACTATTATTCTGGATTGATAATGATCAACCGTAAGTTAGGCCACGAAACAGGCCGTAAACTGCCTTTCCGAACGGTTCAGAAACTATTTTCCTCGCCAATATTGATTTACCGGATAGATCTCTCATCTGCGAGGATATCTGGAGCGTTGGTGGTTCGGTATTTTGCCACTTTGCTGATTAGTTATATATCTCTCTATAACATCATCACAAACAAATCATTTGGAGCAATAGTAGTATTATCAGACAGGAACGTTGACCAGACGAGCGGCGTCGCTACTCGTTTTCGAACGGGGTGACAGCGTCGTCGGGCCTGTCGGTCTCGAACCGGTCGAGGGCCCTCGAGAGGCGGTTTGCACGCTCGGCGAGATCCGACATCGATCCCGTTACTTCGGTGAGCGCGCTCGTCTGCTCTTCGGTCGCGGCGGCGACCGTGTCGGCCCCGGTCGCCGTCTCCTGGCTGATCGTCGCGATCTCGCTTACCTGCGAGACGACCTCGTGAGTGGAGTTCATCTGTTGTTCGGTTGCGGTGGAAATCTCCTGAACGCCGGAACTGGTCTCGTCGGCGTACTCGGCGATATCTTCCAGGGCGTCGGCCGCGTGTTCGACGCGACGAGCCGTCACGTCGATCTCGTCGCTCGTCTGCTCGACCGCACTCACCGATCGCTGGGTTTGCTCTCGGATTCGCTCGAGGTGAGTTTCGACCTCCGAGGCGGCCTCTTTGGCGCTTGCCGAGAGTTCCTTGACCTCCTCGGCGACGGCCGCGAAGTCCTCGCTGTCGCCACTCGAGGGACGGACCGCCTCGAGATTCGTGTTCAACGCCAGCATGTTCGTTCGGTCGGCGATCACCTGGATTCGGTCGATCAGGGTATCGATCTTCGCGACTTCCTGCTCCAGTTTCCCAATCTCATCGACGGCTCGCCCGGACTCGGTTTCGATCGACGCCATCCCGGCGATCGCATCCCGAGCGGCCTCGCGACCCGCGTCACCGGTCGATGCAGTCTCCTTAGCGAGTTGTGCAACCTCGTTCGACGACTCCGTAATCTCCCTCGTCGTTCGCGAAAGCTCCGAGAGCTCCTCGGTTACGTCCTGTAACGAGTCGTTCTGTTCGACTGCGCCGTCGGAGATTCGCTGAACGGAGCCGGCCACGTTCTCCGACGCTTCGCGGACCGCCCTGCTCGAGTCGGCGACCTGTTCGCTCGCCGTTGTGACTTCCCCCGCGAAATAGTTCAGCCGCGCGATCGTCTCCTCGAGTTGCTCGAGGGTTCCGTTGAACTCCGTCGCGACCTCACGCATCGGTTCGGTGTCCGTCGCGTCGGGATCCATGCGCACCGTGAGATCTCCCTTCGCGGCCGCCTGCATCACGTCCGCGTAGCGATTCGCAGCACGTGTAAGGTCCTCGTTCATGTGCTGGGTGTGGCGTCGCTCGCGTTCGGCTTCCTCCCGGGCACGCCGTGTCTCCTCCATCCGATCACGAAGTGAGAGGCGCATGTTGTCGAACGCCACGTACAGCTGACCGATCTCGTCGACGCGGTTCGTCTCGAGGTCGACGTCGAGGTCGCCCGCTTCCATGCGGGAAGCCTCGTGGCTGAGTCTGTTGACCGACCGGGCCGTGTTCCGTCCGAGGATCGCCCCCATCGCCGTGATCAGAAGAACCAGCCCGGCGGTCGCCGTGAAGCCGAGCCACTGGACGGTAGTGACGAACCCGTAGGCGTCGGCCGTCGGCTCGTGGACGAGAACGACCCAGTCGGTCCCCTCGACGGGGGCGGAGCCGACGACGTGTTCCTCCTCGGGAAACCCGTAGGCCGTGAGGGTATCCGATGTTCCCGCTGACGCGACCGTCCGGGAGCCGGGTCCGGCCGAATCGGCGAGGGCGTCGGAGTCGCCGCCGTACGTCTGCCCGAAGTGGCGCAACTCCTCGCCGTATCCCTCGTCACCGAACACCAGACGCTTCTCGCCGTCGAGGACGAGCGTCGACGATCGATCGTCGCCGTGCGTGCTGAACTGTTCCGTGTACTGTTCGAGTTCGACGGTGTAGACGACGCCGATTGCGCCGTCGCCGGTGGTCTGAGCGTAGGTGACGGCCGGCTGTCCGTCGTCTTCCTCGAGGAGGTACGGACTCGACCGATAGACCGAGAACGGATCGATCCCCTCGATCAGGCTCTCGGAGTCGGGAATCGAGAGTTCTTCGACGGAGTCGCCGGTGAGCGTCCGATCAGTGCTGGCGATGATCTCACCGTCACCGGTGTCGACGATGTGAATCGCGTTCGCTCGATCGGGATGTTGTGTGTACTGTCGAAGCTCCGTCGTCGTGAGGCTTCGAAGCTCGGGGCTCCGGATGAGCGTCTCGACCCGTTGTTCGTTGCTCTCGGACCACGCCTGGAGACTCTTGGCTTCTTGTTCTGCGAGAGTTGCGTACTCCTCGTCGGCGTTGTCCTGGACGTGCGCCCGGATCTCCTCGGTGGCGAAGAATCCGATCATCCCGACGGAGGCACCGATCAACAGGAGGACGATCCCGAATTTCAGCGCGTAGTTTCTCCGGATGACCGAAGGCACGTTTCGGCGAAGCCTGTCCAGCATCGTCCGGATACAGGGAAAACACTGACATTAGCGTTTTGTATACTGTATCGCGGTCAGGGTCCGACGATCTCGAGGAGCCGCTCCGCCGTCGTCTCGACGTTCCACGACTCGAGAAACGAGGCGAACGCCTCCTCGAGTTGGTTTTTCGTCGCGGGATGGATGGCGGAACCGTGGGTGATTGTCGGGAGTTGGTCGCCAGAGGCGTCGAAGTCGGCCATCTGATCTTGTAAGAAGGGAGGGAACTCCTCGGCGGGAACGTCGGTCCGCGGCGGAATGGAGCCTTTTGGCTGGTTAAACCGACGTTGTGCGTCGACGGATCCGCAGTACTGAAGAAACGCGCTGGTCAGCTCTGGAGAGGGATTGGGGTCCGGCATCACGAACGAGTCGAGAACCATCGTATACACCCCGTCGGTTCCGGGGAAGGCCACGTGACTCCACTCTTCGCCGTACGTGAGTTCCGCGGAACTGTAGTGGCCGGCCGCCCAGTCACCCTGGTGGGTAAAGGCCGCATCGCCAGTGATGACCTGTGCGTTCGCCTCGTCCCAGGCGATCGAACTCGCATCCGGGCTGACGTGCTCGCGATAGCGTTCGATCAATGAGAGCGACTCGGCGACGGGCTCCGCCAGTCCGTCCACGTCGCCGTCGAGAAACGACTGGAACGTCTCGAGCCCGTGCTGACCGAGGAAGACGGTTTCCCAGAGTTGGACCGTCGGCCAGGCGTCCTGAGTTTGGTGGGCGAGCGGCGTGTACCCGGCGTCGGCAACCGCCTCGAACACCTCGAGTAACGTTTCGGGATCGTCGACCGATCTGGGGTCGACGCCGACGTCCTCGACGACGTCGACGTTGTAAAAGAGGTTGTTCAGTCGGTGGATATTGACCGGCACCGCGACGTACACGCCGTTGCGTTGGGAGAGTTCTCGGACGCTATCGATGTACGCCTCGCGCATGTCATCGGACCAGATATCGTCGAGAGCCGCGAGCACGTTCGAGTCGACAAACGGTCGAAGCGCCTCGCCGGGCCAGATCTGGAACGTACTCGGCGGCTCCTCGTCGATAAGCCGTGACTGAACCGCGGCGTTGAGCGCCGACCCAGCGCCACCCGGCGCGGGATTTTCCTCGATTACACCTTCCTCGTGCTCCTCGAGAAATCCGTCGAGGAGCGCCTCGAGTGCGTCTTCCTCCCCGCCAGCGGTCCACCAGTGGATGAGTTCGAGCTGAGAGGTGTCGTCCGGATCGTTGGCGTCGCCGTCGTCGCTCGCGTTCCCGTCCGATGTACATCCTGCGAGGACGACCGCCGTCCCGCCGATCATCCCGACCCGACGGAGCACTGCCCGCCGAGACGCGTTCGAACCGTCGGTGTCTCCCCACCCCATCGTACACTGGTCAGTCGTTCCAACCGAGCATATGTGTTTCTACCGGTCGTCGGAGAGCCGTTCTAGGACCCCTTTTCGAGGAACTCCTGTTTCGGTGGTGAGCCGCCCCACGAAGAGACCGTGTTCGACTCCTCCTCGAGGACGCGGACGCCCGTCTCGGTGTCGGGATCTAGCGTCGCCATCTCGGCGCTCAGCTCGATCCGGTTCCCGCCGGGCCCCCAGAAGTACGCGAAGAGATTCGAACCCGCGTTGTGCCGACTCGGGCCGTACTCGAGCTGGTAGCCGTGTTGTGCCAGCCGGTCACAGAAGAGCTTGATGTGGTCGAACGATTCGAACTGGAACGCGATATGGTGGAGCGTTTCCGCTGGATCGTCGGTCCTGGTGAAGCCGGCGTCGTGGTGAAACCGGCCGTGGCGCATCCAGGACTGCACCGTCGAGCCGTCTTCCTCGACGATCTCGTCCGAGACGTCGAAATCGAGGTGGTCCTCGAGGAAAGCGACGTCTTCCTCGATCGCGTCGCTCATCAGATTGATGTGATCGAGATCCAGCGGTGCGACGCCGAGGCGATCGGCGGTTGCCTTCGTCGGGTGGAGATAACGCGTGTCCGCGACGCTGACCAGTTCGAGGTCGATGCCGCTCGGGAGGGTGACTCTGACGCCGATCTCCTGTCCCGGTTCGGCCCCGTCGGTCCGCCGGACGTCAGCTCCGGTATCGGCGAGGCGGCGTTCGTAGGCGTCGATCTCTTCTTCGCTGAGGCGGATTGCGAAGTGTTCGATGCCCGTCCCTCCCTCGGTCAAAGCGAGGTCGTAGTTTTCGTCGAGGCCACAGCCGAGGTAGACGACGCCGTCACGCCGGTCGAGTTCGTCGAGGCCGAAGACGTCGGTATAACAGTCGACGGACGCCTCGAGGTCGGTCACTGCCATCGTTGCGTGTTCGAGTTTGCGGACTCCAGTCATGGGTGATGTGTCGAGTGGTGTGTTCGGTTTTCGCGTGTCGAGTGTGTTCGTCGGTCGATACGTCTCAGAAGAACACCGAGATGTTTTTCATCGGAAGGACGGTGTGATCGAGTCGAATATCTCGTTCGGCCAGCTTGAGTTCGCCGTCGACCCGGCGTAACACGTCGTGGCGCTCTGCGGAAATCGTCGTTCCGTCGGCCTCTTCTCCCTGGGCCAGGAACAACAGCAGGTTGTTCTTCACCGAGATCTCGTCGCCGTCGACGTCTTTCACCCGGACGTTGCTCACGAAGTGACGGGTTCGCGTCGGCGGGTCCTCCGACCACGCGAACTCCGACTGGAACCGCTCGATGCGGGCTTCCAGCGTCGACCAATCTTCCCGGTAGTTGAACCCCTCGTCGCTGAACTCCGAGCGGTCCGAGCCACGGTCGCGTGTGACCCGCAGTGGCATGTCGTATCTGATGTCCTCGGTCATCAGCTCGAGCCACTGCTCGAGTTCTTTGGTGTCGAGCAGTTCGGCTTCGTGGTTGTAAAACGACACACACTCGTAGTGGAGTTCGTGATCCGATTTCTGCGTAGCGCGTTGGCTCATGGTTAGATGTGGTCCTCCGGGTAACTCATCCCGATCTCCTGGTCGGTCATCGCTTTGTACCAGTTGCCGTGGAACGTCCGACAGGTCCCCTCCTCGAGGTTGTCGTCCCAGGCGGTACCGGGGCCGTGCCAGTCCTCGTCGATGGATGCCTTACTCATGCCAGGCATTCCCATCTGGTAGTTGTAGCCGACCCCGTTCTTCTCCGCATAGACGGATCCGGCTGCTTCGGCGATACCGTCCCAGACGGCGAGGTCGTCCTGCTCGAAGTTCCCAGACGGGCTGAACGTTCCGACGGCGACGTCGTAGGCCCGCTGTTTGTACTCCTCGGAGGCTTCCGCGGGCACGAGCACCCAGCTCCAGAACTCCATCTCGCCGGGGGCGACCGGTTGCCACTTCCGGAGGCTGAAGAAGCCGTCGAGCTCCTCGTCCGGGTCGTTGGTCGCAGCGAGGTGGATAAACGAGAGGTTCGGGAAGATCGTCCCCGTCGCCGCTCCGCAGGCGGCGGCAAGGTCGTACTGTTCGTCGCTTAGGTTCTCGTCGGTGACGTACTCCTCCGGGTAGCCAAAGAAGACCTCGTCTTCGGGCTCGAGCAGCCGGAGACTCGTCGAGCCCGAATCGGCGTGGGTGACGTGGCGCTGGGTCTCCTGGCCCGGCGTCCCCGAGATCTCGTTGGCGGCGAAGCCGACCTCGATCACCGATCGGTGGGCGAAGCCGGTGTGGTAGCTGTCGGCCGAGAAGTTGTCGGCTCCCGACTTCCAGTCGCTGTCCGCTCGCCAGCGGTGGGGCTCGCCGATGACCTCGAGTCCACCTTCCGCGATGTCGAGGTGGACGTCGAGATACCACTTGAAGTCGCCCAGATACTCCTCGAGGGAGGGGCCCTCGTCGGCGATGGACGCGAAGACGAGGCCCTTGTAGTTTTCGACGCGGGACGCTTCGTGGAGTCCCCACTCCTCGGTATCGAGCCCTTGGAAGGCCTGGTCGCGGAGGGGGATCCCGGCGAGATCGCCGGTGTTTTTGAACGTCCAGCCGTGGTACGGACACCGGAAGTGAGACGTGTTACCCTGTTCGGCCTTGCACACCTTGGCTCCGTGGTGTGTACAGGAGTCGAACAGGACGCGGATCTCACCGCCTTCGTCCCGAACGAAGATAAACGGGTCCTTGCCGATGTATCTCCGGGCGTAGTCACCGGGTTCGGAAACCTCGCTCTCGTGGCCGATAAACACCCAGCACTGCCCGAAAATTCGGCGGAGTTCGGCCTCGAATATCTCTTCGTCGTTGAAGACCTTTGCTGGAAGGACCCCCTCCTCGAGCGACTCGCCGACGCCATCGACGATACGCTCTGCCCGTGGCGTCATTTCGTGCTCGAGTGTGGGAACCCGCTCGCAGGCTCGTTCGCACGGTGTTCCGTGTGTCTGGTCACCGTCGTCGAGTGACATGGATATAGGTAGGGGCGAGATCGTTGCCAATCGTGTCCATAAATATCGAGGGTCTTTATACGGCAATGGAGAACGTTAAGGGTTCACGCGGTGTACGCCCCGATATGGGTGAGGGGATTCGAACGGAGATACGCATCGACGAACCCGACGACTGTCCGGTCGCCACCGCCTCGGCGGAAGCCGGTGCAGTCTGTCATCACGCCTCGAGAAGTGAGAACGCGAGCGGCGTCACGGAGGAGTTTCTGGTCGACGCCGAGGCGTCGGAGGGACTCGAAGAGAGCGTCTCCGACGTCGACCTCGACGAGGTGTTTACGTACGCGATAAATAGCGTCTATCGGTTCGACCGCGACGCCGCCCGCGGCTGCCCGTGTGAAGTCATAGAGGGGTTAGAGTATCCGATATTCGATATCTACGCTCGAAACGGCTCACTGTTCGTCTCCTTTCACGTCGCCGACGCGGAGGGTGTCCGCGAGGTGGTCTCGACGCTCAGAGATCAGTACGGGAGCGTCGAGGTCGAGAACCTCATCCGTTCCCAGCAGGCCTCCGGGGACGAGGCTCTGGCGTTTATCGACCGCACCGAACTCACCGACAGGCAGTGGGAGGTCCTGCGAATGGCCTACGAGATGGGGTATTTCGACCATCCCAAGCAGGCAAACGCCAGCGACGTCGCCGAGGTTTTAGACATTGCACCGGCAACGCTCTCGGAACACCTCGCGGCCGCTCAAACCAAGGTCTTCGAGTCGATTCTCGACGAGTAACCCCACGCTGTCGGCTCTCGAGAACGAACTGGCCGCAGATCCCTCGCAGTCGTGGCCGACTCCGAGCGCTGGGTTAACAGGCTCGCTCCGGCGACTCCCACTCGGTGCGCTCGAGCAGCTCCGGATTCGCCGGCTCGCACAGCGGCGCGGGGTCGACGATGCTCTCGGATCGCATACCCGAGACCGTTCCCTCGAGTGCCGAGAGGGCGCCGGTCGCCGGTGCGCGAGCGAGCGTCGGCGTCCCGTCGACGCGGTGGAGGCGCTCGTCGACCGGATCCGTCGGAGAGTGTGAACGCTCAAGGGTGGAGGTGTCCGTCCCCACCTCTCCGTCGGCATCCGGCGTGCCGATCGCCCCGTGCCAGAAGTTCCCCTCGCCGTCCTCGCTCCAGACCCGGAGCGTCCCGAGTCGGGCGTTCGCGTGCTCGTAGTTTCCGACGAAGTCGTTCCCTGTTACCTCGTTGGTCGGAAGGATCTGGTTCGCCTGGACACCCTCGACGTTGCCCGCGAGGACGTTACCTTCGTAGATCGAGTTGCCTGCACCGGTCGTCAGGCCGACCGACGTGTCCGTGACCAGGTTGTCGGCGACGTACGAGCGTGATCCGGCCATGAGAATTCCCTGCGAGCCGTTCCGTATCTCGTTGCCGACGATGGCGTTGTGTTCGGGAGCGGTCATCACGTCGATCCCCGTCGAGACCGGATCCTCGATCCGGTTGTCCGCGATCAGCGTACGTGAGGTGTACATCAGGTGAACGCCGATCCGGTTGTTCTCGAGGACGTTGTCCCGGAAGACGACGCCGTCCGAGCGGTGGAGGTAGATCCCGTCGCGGCCGTCGACCAGCGTCGAGTCCTCGACGACGGCATCCGGCGAACGGATCGTCGTGACGGCCATGTAACCGTCGCCCCAGTCGTCGCTGCCTTCGACGGTGACGTTTCGGACGACGCTTTCGGGCGCGTCGCGAAGCAAGACGCCGGTCGCCGGTGACTCGATCGTCACGTTCTCGACCAGCGCATCCGGGGCCTCGTCGAGTTCGATACCGGCGTCGCTCTGTCCGTACGCCATCTCGAGGACGTCGTCGCCGTCGCGTTCGTCGTCGTCGGGTGATGTCACGTCGCCGACGCCGTCGATTCGCAGGTCCGTGACGGCCGCGCGTTCTGACTCGAGGACGAGGACGGAGCCGTTGCCGTCGCCGCGGAGAGTCGTGGCGTCGGTGGTGGCTTCGGTTCCGTCGTCGCCGTTACCGTGCCTCTCACCTTGCCCCTGTCCGACGATGGTGATCGGCCGATCCACCGCGACTTCCTCCGGTACCTCGTGGACGCCCTCGGGGACGACGACCGTCGATTCGGCCGGCGCGGTCTCGACGGCCTCCTTGAGCGTCGCTGCATTCTCGCCGACGACGACCTCGACCGGGCGGTCTCGCATTGGCGTCGCCGCCGCGACCAGGTCGTCGGCGTGGGCGTGGCGCTGGTCGACGCGGTCTCGAACGACGGCCGCGTCGTCGATCTCGAACTCGCGTTCGAGCAGACCCTCCCAGCCGACGACGGTCCCACCGTGGTCGGCGGCGAACGCGTCTGCGTCCTCGCGATCGCCGAAGGGGATGGCCGTCTCGCCTGCGGGCGTTCGGGCCTCGCTGTCGACGACGAACACCGCCGATTCGGCGTCGATCCAGTCTGCGGTCTCGCCCTCGAGGGTCGGATAGCCGTCTTCGGTGAGTCGAACGTCGCCGCCGCTCGCGCCGTAGTCCGTGACGTACACCGTAAGCGGGTAGCCGAACCGTTCCTCGTGGCCCGGCGCGCCGTGGGCGTCGACGAAGCGTTCGACGCCGCGGTAGCCGACGACGTACTCGTACTGGGAGTAGAACACCTGTGCTTTCGGGACCTCGACCTCGCTCAGTTCGTCGTCGTCACCCGCGTTCTCGAGAACGACGCCCGTGGTGACGGTGTCGTGAAACGGAACGGGCTCCGTCGACTCGGCCCCCGAACCCGCGTCGACGGCGAAAAGGCCGACGACTCCGACGAGGGCGACGACGCCCACGACTCCGAGAACGACCCAGAACGAACGGCGGCGACGAGAGGTAGCCATCGGTATCGACGTCTCCATCTGGGCGGGCCGACACAATAGGCGATCTGGTACAGCTATCGAAGGAACGGTCGCTCCAGTGCTCGGCTCTGTCGCTGCGTGGCGTTCGACCGTGGCGGTTTTACGCCGGGGAACCCTTGTGTCGGTAATGGCAGACCGAACCCCGTCCGCGCGGTGGCGTCGACGCCGCGTGCTCACCGCGGTCGGTGCCGGAACGCTCGTCGGCGTCGCCGGCTGCGTCGGCAGCGACGGCGAAGACGGTGAGGGTGACGTCGTGGATCCCGACGACGGCGGGGAGCCCTCACCCTTTCTCGTCGACCACTCCGGCGACGGCCCCAAAACGTTCGCGGGCGAGCACATGTGTGGCGTCTGTTCGATGACCGTGACCGACTACCCCGATCGAAACGCACAGCTGGCCCACGAGAACGGCGACGGCATGATGTTCTGTAGCCCCGGCTGTCTGTTCGCGTACGCCGTCGCCCCCGGCCACTTCGATGGCCCCGACAGCGACATCGCCGGCGTCTGGGTGACCGACTTCGAGACCGGCGAGCTGATCGACGGCTTCGAGGCCTTCTACGCGCTCGAGCACGACGAGATGCGGGTCGACGACCCGATGGGCATCGACCCCCGCGTCTACGAGGACGAAGCCGCGGCACTCGAGTACGTCGACCAGTACGACGACCTCGAGGCGGACGACGTCATCACGTTCGCCGAGATTGACGAAGACGTGGCGCGGCTCTATCGGAGCGCGAGACTTCCGTAGTGAGACGGATCTGGTGTTCGACCGGCGTCCCGGGGCGATTCACCTAATTCGAGGCGGAGGCCCCACCCTCAACGAGCGAGCGGGGCGATTGCCCCCGAGCGAAGTAGGGTAGGGTAGTTTACAGCGGCTGGTAGTACGGTAGCGGCACGTGCGGGAGGGGAACGCCGAGCGTCGCGAGGCCGTGTTGCAGCGGAATGTATCCGAGCAGGACGAACGCAACGCCGAGCACCCGATGCAGTTTCATCCTCGTCTCGAGGCTGAGCGACTGGAACACGGTGGCGTACAGAAACATCGCCGGGACGGTCCCGAGCCCGAGTGCGGCCAGTGCGAGGAGCCCACCCGACGGGGATCCTTGAACGAACGCGTAGAGAAACGCTGGGTACAGCAACGGACAGGGGAGCAAGCCGTGTACCGCGCCGAGCCCGGCGATCCGGCTATCGCCGACCCAGGTGTCGATTCGCGAACGGAGAGCGACGGAAACCCGCTGGAGGAGTGGCTGAACGAGCGGTAGATCGATCGAGCCACCGACGACACCCCGTCCGGCGAGGTAGTGAAGCCCCATCGCGACGATGAGGGCACCGACGACGATGCCGGCGATCGCGTGAACGTCGGTCGCGACGGCCGTCACCGCTTGCGGGGAGACGAAGACCAGCGACCCCGCGAGGCCAAACAGCCCGCCGATGAGTGCGTAGCTGACCGTCCGACCGAGGTTGAACAGCGCGTGCTGTTTGACCATGCCCACCGTCAGTTCGGTGCGAGCCGATGGTTCATTGTTCTGGGCACGCAACCGATCCGAGTACGTCGTCACCAGCGGCCCACACATTCCCAGACAGTGTGCGCCGCCCAGAAGTCCAATCAGCGCGAAGACGACGAGACTGACCGGTTCGATCGCCGTCGGGTCGAGCGCCGGATCGTAACACTGCTGGAGGACGACCTGCGAGATCCGCGGTGAAGACGACGCCAGTTCGAAAACGAGACCGAACCCCACCATCGGTCACTCGAGACCGTCGAGCACGCCCTCGAGGTCGTCTGCGATCTGTCCCGGGTCGGGGTCTTCTCCCCGGTAGGCCCGTTCGACGTAGCCGTCGGGATTGACGAGAAACGTGACCGTGATGTGTATGAAGTCGTACTCGTCGCCGAGTTCCTCGCGCTCGAACGGAATGCCGAGATCCTCGTAGACGACGGCCGTGGCCGTCTCGTCGTCCTCGGGACGGAGGTAGTGCCAGTTGTCCGCCTCGTAGTCGATGTCGAGCATGTCGGCGTGCTCTCGAAGCGCGTCGGCGGTGTCACGTTCGGGATCGAACGTCACCGCGAGGATCCGTGTCTCGTCCTCGAATCCACGGTCGGTGGCAATCGACTGAACCCTGGATATCGAGTTCATCAGCGGGATACACTCCGCTGGACAGGACGCGAAGAAGGCGGTCACGACGAGTGCGTCGTCGAGAGCGTCCACGTCAACGGACGTCTCGGCGATCGGATCCTCGAGTTCGAACGCCGGGAACGGCTCGCCGTAGGTCGGATACGAGGTGTCTCCATGAACACCCTCCTCCGGTGGCTCGAGAACGGCGTGTTCGGCCGAATCGTCGTCTAACAGACCGGTCAGACAGCCGGCGGTAGCCGTCAGCCCGGCCGTCGCTCCGAGGCTCAACGCGCGGCGGCGGTGCATTAGAAGTACCTTGCCATCGGATCGGCAAGTAGCGTCTGGTGTGTCTGTCGAAAACGGGCCGTGAAAAACACCGATCCGACGGATGGACCTGCTCCGATTCGGAGCGTGTACCAGACGGAACTTATCCGTCGAGAGCGTAGGGCCGGTATGGACGAGCAGACACATACGGAAAGTCGGGACGGAATCGTCGCCGGTGCCGGAGAGACTCTCACTCGTCGCACGGCGCTCGTCGGTGCGGCCGGCATCGGCGTCGCCGCGCTCGCCGGTTGTCTCGGCGAGGACGACGAGGACGCACCCGATCCGATCACGATCGACGGCGATCAGGCCTGCGATCAGTGTACGATGCAGATCGGGCAACATCCCGGCCCGGTCGGACAGACCCACTACGACGATCCCGACGACGTCGTCGGCGAAGATCGACCGGCCCAGTTCTGTAGTTCGACCTGCACCTACAGCCACACGTTCGAACAGGAAAACGCCGGTCACGACCCGACTGCGACGTACCTGACCGATTACTCGATCGTCGACTACGACATCGAGCTCGACGACGACATCGAAGAGATCAGCAGCCACCTCGAGGCAGACGCGTTCGCGGGCGTCGAGGGCCTCACGCTGGTCGTCGACAGCGATGTCCAGGGAGCCATGGGACCGTCGATGATCGGGTTCGGCGACGCCGACGAGGCCGAGGAGTTCCAGACCGAGTACGGCGGCGACCTGTACGAACACGAGGACGTGACTCCCGAACTGGTCATGTCCCTGATGGGCTGATTTCGGTCCGTATCGCACCGTCTCGACGTGGCAGTTTCCTACGTATCTACAGCGGCCAGTCGTCAGTCGCGGCCGCCCGGATCTGACTCGAGGATGAGCCGTCGACCAGTCGACTACCGCCGAACGCCCCAGATCGCGACCGCGAGCGAACCGACGGTCCACGCGGCCAGCCCGGCGAGACTCGCAAGCGGCGACGCCACCTGCGGCCCCGTTCCCGTCGCGACAACGACCGTCGTCTCGAGGACGAGCCCGCGATAGGCGCTCAGCGGGCTGATCGCCAGCGAGTACAGCAGGTCGGTGTCGCCGAGTATGCCCTCGGCGAGTCCGTAGACGATGGCGAGATCGAACCCGACGAGCAACGCGACGAGGGCGACGACGGATAGCCCCAGTGCGCTGCGAGTAGCGCTGACCAGCGACGAAATCGCGATCGCGACGGCGAGGACGACCAGTCCGAACAGCACCGTCAGGACGAGAAACCGGGCGAACAGCACCGGCGAGTCGGCACCGGCGTGTGTCGCGTAGATCGCGACGGTGTCGTCGCCCGTGAGGGCGATCGCGACCGCAGCCACCGCAAGTGGAAGCGCGATTGCGGCTGCAAGTCCCACGGCTCGGCCCGTGTAGACGCCGAGAACGATCTCCCGGGGCGAGACGGGATACGTCTCGAGGACGTCGAGTTCCCCTCGCTGCTTGTCGGCGAGGATCGCCCGGTAGCCGAAGGCGACGGCGACGATCGGCACGAGCAACTCGAGCGGCGTCAGCAGGTCGACCGCCGTCGGGAGATAGCCCGCAGTGTAGCCGCCGCCGATCCAGGTGATCCCGAGGACGACTGCCGCGAGCGTGGCCGCAAGCAGGTAGAACGTTCGCGTCCGGCCCACGGTACGGAGTTCGCGGCCGACGATCGTCCACAGGAGGTGTGCGGTCCCAGGCGTTCGTGCCTGCATCGGTGCCTCGACCTCGCCGCCGGTGTCGGCGTCGGCACCAGCATCGGCCTCGAGATCAGCGTGACCGCTCATTCGTCGGTCACCCCCTGTACCCGGACGGTGCCCGCGTCGGCCGCGACCGACTCCTCGTAGACCGCTCGCAGCGAGTCGACCTCGAGTGTCGCCCGCATGGCGTCGGGCGGCCCCTGGCGGACGATCCGTCCGTCGTCGAGGACCACGACCTCGTCGGCGGTTCGGTCGACCAGCCCCAGATCGTGGGAACTCAACAGAACGGCTGTCCCCTCGGCGGCCAGTTCGGACGCGATCTCGAAGACATGCCTGCTCATCCCGGGATCGAGGCCGCTTGCGGGTTCGTCGAGGACGACCACCGGCGGATCGCCGATCGTCGCCTGGGCGATCCCGACCAGCCGGGTCATCCCGCCCGACAGTGCCTTGACGGGACGGTCAGCGGCGTCGGCGAGGCCAACGGTCTCGAGGCGATCCATGGCGTCGGTTTCGGCCTCGTCCGCGCCGACCAGCGACGAGTAAAAGCGCAGCGTCTCGAGCACGGTGAACCCGGGCCGGAACGCGGGCTGTTGGGGGAGGTAGCCGATTCGTCGGGCGACCGCGTCGCCGCGGTAGATGACCGAGCCCGCGGTCGGCTCGAGCAGGCCGGCGAGCACCCGCAGTAGGGTCGTCTTCCCGGAGCCGTTCGGGCCGATCAGCGCCGTGACGGCCCCGGCGTCGACGGTCGTGGAGACGGCCTCGAGGACCGAGACCGTCCCGTAGGCGTGGTCGATGCCGTCGGCCTCGAGGACGGCCGGTCGATCCGACACGTCGTCCGACTGCGTCGTCTCGGCGTCGCTCGATTCTGGTTCCGCGTCCGTACTCGGTGTGGTGGGTGTGTTCGTGCTCATATTCGGATTCGCGCTCGGGTTTCGATTCGGGGCCGACTCCGCCCCCAGTTGCGTCTCCGTCTCCGTGTCCGTCGTCTCGGTTTCCGTGGTCGGTCGGTCCGTTCCGTCTGAACTTGGCGTATCCTCGCTCATGGCGAATCGTGGAGAGCCGTCGCCCGGTCACAGGACCACGCCCGATCCTCCCACTCGGTTCCCTCGAGTAACTCCGGGTTGTTCGGTTCGCAGGTCGGTGCCAGGTCGACGATGCTGCCGGTTCGCATCCCGGGAACCGTGCCCTGAAGTCCGGACAGGGCCTCGAGTCCCGGCGCGCGCGACAGCGTCGGTGTGCCGTCGACGCGGTGGAGTCGCTGGTCGACGGGGGCCGTCGGCGAGTAGGCTCGATCGACGATCCCGCCGGGACCGCGCTCGCCGGCGAGGGTCGTCACACCCTGCCAGTAGTTCCCCGTGCCGTCGCTCCAGATTCGGAGCGGGCCGGTGCCGGCTTCAGCGTGAACATCGTTGTCGACGAAATCGTTCGCGACGACCTGATTCGTGGGCAACATCGCCCGCGTCTGGGCCCCGATTTCGTTGTCGGCGATGACGTTTCGCTCGTAGAGCGTGTCAGTCGCGTCGACGCGCAGTCCGACCTGGCTATTAGCGAGAACGTTCCCCGCGACGTACGAGGAACTCCCGCTGGGAAACAGCGCGAAGTCGTCGACGTTGCGAATCTCGTTGTCGACGACGGCGTTTCGCTCGGGACCGGTCATGATGAAGATCCCCGTATTCGACTGGTTGGAGAGCCGATTATCCGCGAGGAGTGTATCCGACGTGTGCATCAGGTGGATCCCCAGTCGGTTCCCCTCGATGCGGTTGTCCCTGACGACGGAATCGTGCGAGCGGTGGGTGTAGATTGCGTCCCGGCCGTCGGACACCGTCGACCCTTCGACGACGAGCGGCGAGCGGAACGAGAGGATCCCCGCGTGGCCGTCCTCCGGGTTCTCCGGACTGTGGACGGTCACGTTGCGGACGACCGAGTCGCCGCTCCGCCGGAGGATGATCCCGCTGGCCGAGGAGTCGACCGTGACGTCTTCGACCATCGATCCGGGAGCGGTGTGTAAGCCGATGCCGGCGTCGCCGCCCGCGTAGTTCCCTTCGAACGTCTCATCCCACTCGCCGGCCGCCTCGTCGTCGCCGGGAAGGTCGCCCGTTCCGAGTCGTTCGGAGCCGGAGCCGACGACCTCGAGGTCGACGATTGCGGTCCCCTCAGCGGTCGACGTAATCACCGTTCCGTTCCCGCCGCCATCGATCGTCACGTCGCCCTCGCCGGCGAGGGTGAGCGGGCGATCGATCTCGAGGCGTTCCTCGTACGTTCCGTCGGGGACGAGGACTGTCGTGTTCGCCGGCGCCTCGTCGATTGCCGCCTGAACGGTGTCGGTGTCCTCGCCGACGACGGTCGAGACGGGGCGATCACGGAGGGTGGCAGCGGCCTCGACTCGCTGGTCCGCGTCGCGGTGTTGATCGTCGACGCGATCGCGAACCGCCGTCGCCTCGTCGGCCTCGAACTCGGCCTCGAGGAGGGCCTCCCACGTCAACACGGTGCCGTCGTGGGCGTCGGCGAACGCTTCGGCGTCATCGCGCTCGGAGAACGGGACGACGGTCTCGCCGCCGGGTGCGACGGCATCGCTCCCGTAGACATACCAGGCGTCCTCGGCGTCGTGCCAGGCCGGCTGGCGGTCGACTGTGGGCTGTCCCGCCTCGTCGAGTTCGATATCCGTCGACGAGTAATCGCTGACATAGACCGTCAGAGGATAGCCAAAACGTTGGGTGTGTCCCGGCGA
This sequence comes from Natrialba sp. INN-245, assembly GCF_009807105.1. NCBI lineage: Archaea > Methanobacteriati > Methanobacteriota > Halobacteria > Halobacteriales > Natrialbaceae > Natrialba > Natrialba sp. INN-245. The sequence goes on from NZ_WUBV01000029.1 coordinate 24,914, forward strand.
CCGCTGGGCCTCGACGAAAGTCTCGACGCCGTAGTAGCCGACGACGTACTCGTACTGGGAGTAAAACACCTGAGCCTTCGGAAGTTCGACCTCCTGCTCGAGGGCGCGCTCGTCTGCCAGGGCAAGTCCCATCGAGACGGTGTCGTCGAAGATGGCGGGCTCGGGATCGGTGGAATCGACATCGACCACGAACAGCCCAACCGCGACCGCTGCGACGACGAGGACGGCGCTCACGACGACGAGAGACAACGAACGCTTCACAGCGATTGTAGAACGGGAAACTACGTATAACGTTTGGTTCAGCCATCGAACGTCGGTGAGCGGCGCTTACGACCTGGTTTTCGACGTGAAACGGTCGAGAGGCTCGAAGCGGCGCTCACCCCACCCCGGATCAGACGGACCGTTGTCGTCCGATACCGATGATCGCTCGGACGGGTTTGCGATCACCGGCCAAACGCTCCAACGATCCCTCTCAGTTGTTGCGACAGCAATCCTGGTCCGGCATCGTCACCCGGAGTTCGTCGCCGACCTCGTAGAAGTAGCCACGCTCGAGCAGTCTGGCGAGTGCGTACTTTGCGTCCTCGCGCTCGAGCATCAACTTGCGGCTCGCGGACAGCGAATCGACGGCGGCTTCGTACTCGATCGACCGACCGGAACCCACCTCATCGGCTCGCTCGTCGGCGTGGCTCCGCAGATACTCGTAACACTCGAGGATCCACTCGGGAAGCGGCGGGCGTGGTCCGTCGAGGCCGGGCATTTCGGTTCTCGGTATCGGCTTCAATATCGACTCGGTTAAGTGTATTCCCCGTTTGCCCGGTCGTCTTCGGGACGCGCTAGCGGTGGTGGCGGGCGGCCGCGAATAATCTAATCGAACAGACGCGAACCATTTGAGTGGCCGACCACGCGTACGGATTGTTGTCCCTGTGTCCCGCCGCTCCCGAAGAACGGGTCCCAGGAGCGACGGTACTGACAGACAGTAACCCGTAACTATCGATCGCCGACGGCTCGATCCACAGCCGATCGAACCCGTTCGGCCGTCAGAGCTGACAAGCCAACGAGAGTACCATCCGTTTCGTCGACGATCATCGGGATGAGATCGACGCGGGAGTCGTCCCCTGCGTCGACGACGACGACGGACTCTACAGATCTCGCGAGTTTGAACGCGGCCTCGCGGGTCGTTTCGGTGGGGCTGGCGTCAGCGACAGTGGCTCGGCCGTCGGTGACGAGAACGACGACAGCCGCATCCGTTTCCGTGCGTTCGACGACCGTCCGTGCCGTCTCGAGTCCGGCCGGAAGCGGCGTCCGGTCACCCGACGGGAGGTCCTTCAAGTGTCGCGCCGCGAGCCCCACGCTCTCCGTTGGCGGGAGCAAGACGTCGGCGTCCTCGCCCGCGAAGGCCACGAACGCGACCCGGTCTCGTCGCTCGTAGCTCTCATGCAGGAGTTCGAGGACGACGCCTTTCGCCGCTCGCATCGCCGGGCGCATCGAGGCGCTGGCGTCGACGGCGAAGACGATCGTAGTCGATGTCTCGCCGGTTCGAACGGACCGTCTGAGATCCCGTCTTTCGACCTGTGATCTCCCTCGAGCGGCGGCCGAACGAATCGACGCCGCAGCGTCGATCGGATCGCCCTCCGAAGCGGGTTCAGTCCTGACGCGCGCGCCGCGGTTGTCGACAGTAGGGACCGCACTCACCCGATCACCGCCGGTCGCCGGTGAGTCGTAACTGTCCACGGTCGGCGTCTCGAGGTCGGGTGCCCTCGCCTCGCCGACGCCGGCGACCTCGCCCCGTCGCTGGCCCGGCACGAGTGGTCGGGCATCCTCGTCGCCGGCGGATTCGTCGTCATCTTCGCTGTCGCCGTTACCGACATTGTCGGATTCGGACCCACGAGAGTCGTCCCCGCCGAACGTCCCGGCACCGCTGGCCTCCAGCGGTTCGGGCTCGTCGACGGGTTCATCCGCGGTTTCGGATCGGCGGTCGGAACCGTCCGAGTCACGGTCGGAGTGATCGGGGGATGTCCCGGGGCGGCCGTCCGGATCGCTCGAGTCGCGACCGTCGGAATCGGCGTCGCCGGCGGTATCCTCGCCACTATCTCGGCTGGTTCCGTCGCCCGTCTCGTCGGAGTCGTCTCCCATCTCGTCGCCATCACCCGTTTCCGCTTCGGTTCCCTGTCTTTCGGACCCGTTGGACGCGCTCTCGTCGAACCGATCCTCGAGCAGGTCGTCGAGGTCGGGTTCGTCCTCGAACGGCGTAGCTCGAAGACGATGCGGGAGTGCGTAGCTCGTGGCCTCGTGGACATCGGGTTCGATCACCGTCGTCCGACCCTCGAGTGTGGCGAGCGTCATCGCCGTCCTGGCGATCGCGACGTCGCCACGGTGGCCGTCGACGCCGGCCTCGAGACAGAGGTCGGCGATCTCGCGTTTGAACTCGGTCGGGAGGTCGACCCGGGGGAGGCGCTCGCGGGCCTCGAGAAGGTCGGTCCGGAGTCGGTCGACGTCGTCGGCGTACTCGGCTCGGAGGTCGGCGTCGCCGGAGCCGTCCTCGAGTGCGCGGTCGATCACCTCGACGCGGTCGTCGACGTCGCGACAGCCCGTCACGCTGGCCTGGAGGGCGAACCGATCGCGCAGTTGCGGGCGAAGGTCGCCCTCCTCGGGGTTCATCGTACCGACCAGGGTAAACTCCGCAGGGTGGGAGAGGCTGACCCCATCGCGTTCGACGGTGTTGACGCCGCGTGCGGCCGCATCGAGGAGGACGTCCACGAGGTGGTCCTCGAGCAGATTGACCTCGTCGACGTAGAGAATACCGCGGTGGGCTCGAGCGAGCAGGCCGGGATCGAAGTCGGCCTCACCCGACAGGGCGTCGGCGACGGAAAGCGTGCCGACGACCCGATCCCTGGTCGCCCCGAGCGGGAGGGTAACGAGCGGAACGGGACGGGTTTCGACCGGCAGGTCGTCCGGATCGCGGTTCCGACACGACGCACACTGCGAGGCGCGGTCGTCCGGATCGCAGCCGTACGGACAGTCCGCGACGGCTCGTTGCTGGGGGAGCAGATCGACCAACCCGCGGACGGCGGTCGACTTCGCGGTTCCCTTCTCACCGACGATCAGCGCGCCGTCGAGGCCGTCGTTGGCCGCGACGGACAGCAGAACGCGCTTTAATTCGTCCTGCTCGACGATGGCGGGAAAGGGGAGTGACGACAGGTTTTTGCCGCCACGCTCTGCAACCATGCTTGAGCTAATACAATAGAGGTTTAAAAATTCGATGACACGCATCGGGATCTACACCGCGACGGAGAACGAACTCGGCTCGATCGGGCAGGCCGCCGAGCGCCTGCCCGAGGTCGAACTGGTCGTTCGCTCGGAGAGCGACCTGGACGGCGAACCCGAGATCGAGGCGTTCGTCGAGGAACTGCGCGGCGCCGACGCGGCAGTCTTCTGGCTGCACGGCGCCGAAGAGAGCATGCCCGGCTACGAGTACGCGACCGGGGCACTAAGCGAGGTGAACGTCCCACTGATCGTCAAATCGACGGGCGACGCGTTCGCCGTGGAGGACACGACGGTCGCCAACGACCACCGTGATCGGGTATACGAGTACCTCGAGCGCGGCGGGACGGTAAACGTCGAGAACTGCTGTCGGTTCCTCGCGGCGGAGTACGCGGGCCAGAACCACGCGTACGACGACCCCACACGCCTGCCGACGGAGGGCGTCTACCACCCCGACCATCCGGGGATCGGGTACGAGGACCTCCTCGAGACACACGACCCCGGGAAGCCGACGGTCGCAATCTGGTTCTACGAATCCCACTGGACCCACGAGAACGTCCGGTATGTCGACGTACAGGTCCGTGCGCTCGAGGAGCAGGGCGCAAACGCCCTGCCGATCTTCTGTAACCCCGCCACGGACACAGAGGAGCAAGAGGATGCCGAGTGGGTGACCGACAACTGGCTGGTCGGCGACGATGGCGACCCGATCGTCGACGCCGTCCTCTCTTCGTTCATGTTCTCGCTCTCGATGGACGAACGCGGACGCTCGGCCAGCGGGGAGGGCGACTCCGCGGAGGATGTCTTCCTCGACCGACTCGGGGTGCCTGTGCTCCAGACGATCACGACGATGCGATCCCAGTCGCGCTACGAGGCCAGCGATACGGGCGTGATAGGGTTCGAACTCGCCCTTTCCGTGGCGCTACCGGAGTTCGATGGCAACGTCATCACACACCCCGTTTCCGGTAAAGAGCGAACGGACGACGAGGCCGGCATCGGCAGCGCGCCGAAACACCACTTCCCGATCGCAGACAGGATCGACCACGCGACCCGGCTTGCGGTCAACTGGGCGACCCTCCGGCACACGCCGAACGAGGAGAAGAACGTGGCCGTCGTCCTCCACAACTACCCGCCGAGCGACGACGGGATCGGGACGGCGTTCGGGCTCGATTCGCCCGAGTCGACCGTCAACCTGCTCTCCGAACTCGAGGCGCGTGGGTACGATCTCGGCGGAGAAATGCCGGAAGACGGACAGACACTCGTCGAGAAATTGACCTCACAGCTCACGCTCGAGGACCGGTGGGTCGCCCCGGAGGACGTCCGCGACCTGTCGGTCGACGTCGTCTCGCCCGACACCTACGAGGGGTGGTTTGCGGAGGCTGACGACCGGTTCCAGGAACACGTTCTCGAGGAGTGGGGCGAGGTGCCCGACCGCCCGTTCGCCATCCCGGGCGTCGAGTTCGGCAACGTGCTCGTCACCGTCCAGCCGCCTCGTGGATTCGGCATGGACCCCTCGAAAGTCTACCACGACTCGGACCTCCAGCCGCCCCACGACTACTACGCGTTCTACGGCTGGCTCCGTAACGCGTTCGAGGCCGACGCCGTTGTCCACCTCGGCACCCACGGCAGCCTCGAGTGGCTCCCCGGCAAGACGGTCGGTCTCAACGGGGCAAGCGCACCCGACCAACTGGTCGACGACATCCCGAACGTCTACCCCTACATCGTGAACAACCCCGGCGAGGGGACACAGGCCAAACGCCGGTCGTACGCCGCCATCGTCGACTACCTGACGCCCGTGATGCGGTCGGCGGGAACGTACGACGAACTCGCGGAACTCGAGGAACTCGCAAATCAGTATCGGGAAGCCGGGATGGAAGACGCCCGCGCGGACGACGGCGAGCATCTCGAGGGGCTGATCCGCGAGAAAGTCGAGGAACTGGATCTCGCAGTCGAACTCGGCATTTCGGGGACGATCGACGAGAAGGCGGACGTCCGTGGCCCCGACGAAGCGGGGTCGACGCTCGCGGAGGGGGCGGTCGACGGTGACGTGATCGGTGCGGACCTCACGACCGACGACCTCGTCGAACGGGTCCACGAGCACCTCACGGACGTCAAGACGACCCAGATTCGGCTGGGCCTGCACACGATGTCAGAGCCGCCCGAGGGCGAACGTCTGGTGGAGTATCTGGTCGCCCTGACGCGCCTCGAGAACCCCGGCGCGCCGAGCTTACGCGAGAGCGTCGCCGGCGCGCTCGGCGTCGACTACGAGACGATGCTGAACGCGCCCGGTGAGTACGACGAGGCGCTCGGGATGACCTACGCCCAGGCCGCCGATGTGGTCCACGAGACGAGCCTCGAGTTGGTCGAAACCCTCGCGGAACACGACTTCGACGTGCCCGAGTCGGAACGAGACGCCGGCCCAGAGAGCGAAGTGAATATGAACCTGCTGGTCGTCGACCTCGAGACGATCGGCGACGGACGAGCCAAATCGGGTGCCCACGACGACCTACGCGAGGTGCTGGCCTACATCTGCGAGGAAGCCAAGCCGCGCGTTCAGGGGGCCGAGGACGAGATTCCGCGAACTGCCGACGCGCTCTCGGGCGAGTACGTGCCGCCGGGCGGCTCCGGCGCACCGACCCGCGGGGGCGTCGACTTGCTCCCCACGGCGCGTAACTTCTACACGCTCGATCCACGGAAGGTTCCCGCGAAACCCGCGTGGCAGGTCGGGAAGGAGGTCGCCGAGGGTGTCCTCGAGCGCCACTACAGTGAAAACGGCGACTATCCGGAGGAGATCGGCGTCGTCGCCTGGGGGACCCCCACCGTCCGCACCCGCGGCGAGACCATCGCCCAGGTGCTCGCGATGATGGGCGTCGAACCGCAGTGGACCGACGCCGGCCGGATCGACGACGTCGAGCCGATTCCGCTCGAGGAACTCGATCGACCCCGAATCGACGTGACGACCCGCGTCTCCGGGCTGTTCCGGGACGCGTTCCCGGCCGCGGCGGGCGTGATCCACGACGCCGTGGATGCGGTCGTCGATCTCGACGAACCCCACGAGATGAACTACGTGAAAAAACACGTCGAGGAGGAGGCCGAGCAGTTACAGGAGATGGAGGGCCTCGACGAGAGTGATGCCCGAAAGGCCGCCCTGCACCGCGTCTTCACCACGAAACCCGGCGGCTACGGTGCCGGGACGAACAAGGCCGTCGACGAAGGCAACTGGGACGACCGCTCCGACCTCGCCTCCGTCTACGTCCAGTGGGGTGGCTACGCGATGGGCTCGAGAGGGCGCGTCTCCGAGGCCCACGCATCCTTCGAACGGCGTCTCTCGAGCGTCGACGCCACAGTCAAACTCGAGGACACGATGGAACAGGACGAGTTCGACTCCTCGGACTGGTATGCCTTCCACGGTGGTTTCATCTCCGCGGTGAGGGAGATTTCGGGCGAGGAACCCGCCTCCTACGTCGGCGACTCCTCGGACCCCGACAACGTGGACGTCTACACCAACGAGGAGAAAGTCCGCAAGGCGATGCGCGCCCGCGTGCTGAATCCCGACTGGCTCGAGTCCATGGAGGAACACGGCTACAAGGGTGCGGGCGACCTCTCGACGACGGTCGACGTGACGCTGGGCTGGGACGCGACGACGGGCGTCGTCTCCGACCGGCTCTGGGAAGAAGTCGCCGAGAAGTTCGTCTTCGACGAGGATCGTCAGGCGTGGATGCGCGAGGTCAATCCCTGGGCGCTCGAATCCATCACCGACACCTTGCTCGAGGCGATCGATCGCGACCTCTGGGATGCCGACGAGGCCACGATCGATCGGCTTCGCGACCTGAATCTCGAGGTCGAAGGCGACCTCGAAGCGCGGACGACTAACGACGCCGTCGGCGCGGGGGTGTCGACCGATGACTGACGCCGCTCGCGGAACAACCGAATCCGTTCGCCCGAGAGACGATGGTCGCGGCCCGGTGCGTGATCAGCGATGAGCGACAGCGACGGAGCGATCGAGGAGGAGTACGCCGACCTCGGCGCGACGACGACCGAGGCGATGGAGATCGCCGAGACGAGCATGGACATCGTCCGCCAGTTCGTCCCCGACGAGACGCTGGCCGACCGCGTGCGCCAGAAGTCGGTCCACTCGATGGGCGACATCGAGTTCCAGCACCTCCTCGAGTTCACCGGCCGGGACGAGATCGGCAACGACGAGGATGCACCCATTCGGGCAGGCGCACGTGCCGTCCTCGAGTCCGCCGACATCGTCACGGACATCACGATGGCCAAAGCGGGCGTCACGAGCAGGGGCCACGACTGCGAGCGACGCAAGGCGATCGGCCACGGAAGCGAACTCGCGAAAGAGACGGAGATGACCCGAACCGCGGCGTCGGTGCTCGAACTCGACAAACGAGGGGTCTACGACGGGGCTATCGCGGTGGTCGGCAACGCGCCGACAGCCGCGTTCGCGCTCGCAGACTGCATCGAAAACGGGACCAGACCCGCCGCCATCGTCGCCACGCCGGTCGGCTTCGTCAAGGCCTCCGAAAGTCGGGAACGGATTCGCGAGGTGAGCACCGAGTACGGCGTCCCGGCGATCACGAACGTCGGCCGTCGAGGCGGAAGCGGCCTCGCAGCGGCGCTGACCAACGAACTGATCCACGTCGCAAGCGACGTCCGCGCCGGCGACCTCGAGTTGGATCTCGCGGCCGAAACTCGAGTCGCCCAGAACGAGGCTGGGGACGCGGATCGATGAGTCGATAGCGGTCGGCGATCGATCCGAGAAACGCTCCCATGTCGACGCGGATGTTCCGAAACGACACTACCGGAGCTGTAGACTCGGTGTAGTTGGTCTGACGATCGCCGCTGTGGCCGTGATAGTATCGTCTGCCGGCCTCGAGTTGGCTGGCCAGCTATCTTTGAACAGCGAGAGAATCCCACCGTTTACGGTGGGCGTGAATCGCGTCGCTGGACGACACAATACTGGGTCGGACTCGTACTCTCGATCGGGAGCGTTGCCTGGGCAGCAGTTCGTGGCGCACAACACTCGAGTGGCTGGTACGGAGGCGGAGTGATCTCGGCACTTGTGGGCGTGATCGTGGTTGGCTACGGCGTCGAAAACGAGGTCATGTTGGCGACGATGGTCGGTGTCCTCGCAGTCGCCGGCGGTGTTGGTGCGGTGGTCGTTACGGAAAATTCGAGGCGAAAGCCTCGCCCTTCAGGGCGGGGATGAAGCCGACCAACAGTATTCAACCGCCGTCGATGGCATAGACGGGGTTCCAACGCAATCTTTAAGAAGTTCATCCACCGTCTCGCGTGCGTCTGTGAGGAGTACGGCATCAGCCTCGAAGCCGAGTCGGAAGCGTGGACGAGTCAGACGTGTCCCGAGTGTGGCGACCACGAGAAGACGGTTCGCCACGAGGAGACGCTGACGTGTCCGTGTGGATTCGAGGGACACGCCGACCTCACGGCGTCAGAGACGTTCCTTCGAGAAAACAGCGATTGCGAAATCAGGCCGATGGCACGGCCCGTGCGATTCGAGTGGGACGACCACGACTGGTCGGGGAAACCATACCCTCACGAAAGTCCCAAAGAAGTGCGCACGAACCCGCAAGTTGCCTCCGTGGGTCGGTAGCCGAACCCCCAACGGAGGAATCCTCGCGCTTTAGCGCGGGGAGGATGTCAACTTAGTGAACCTCCTCGGGGTCAAGCCCCGAGGCACTCGCCTTGAACCGCCTGTAGAGGAACAGCGAGTCCGACAATACTCCTGTACAAGCACATAGAAAGAAATAGTTTTCTTAGGAAATTATTTGCCCATAGAGTCCGTAGCACCTGGTATGGCCGAGACGTGGGATAACATCAACGAGCAGGTCAAAGCGGACTGGAAAGACGAGACCACGCCATTCGAGCGGGTGTACGAAATCGTTGAGCAAACCCACGACGGGCAGTCGGCAGCCGAGATCGCCGACCGCGCCCTCGTGAGCGAACCGACGGCACGCCGACACTGCAAGGCGCTCGTGAACACGGGCTTCGCCGAGACGGAGCAGGACGGCCAAACGACGCTGTACAAGCGAAACAGCGACCGGGTGTTGATGTCCCGGATCCGCGAGCTTCGTGAGGAGGTTAATCGACCGGAGTTGCTCGACAGCATCAAGGGAATGAAGGCCGAGATCCGACGCTTTGAGGACCGCTACGACGTGGTGTCACCCGAAGAGCTCAGCCAGCAACTCGACGCCGACGAGACGGAGGGCTGGGACGACCTCACCGCATGGCGAACGACGCGGCAGAACCTCGCCGTTGCCCAAGCAGCACTTGCCTACGACGAAGCCAGACACCAGCTCGCTGTATGAGCGAGGACGACCGAGCCGGCGAGTTCGGACCGATCTATCTCCCGGCGCTCCAGCGGATTCGTGACCGCTGGCTCGAGCTCGAGCCGGTAGTCGACGCAACCTCGTACGATGACGTCGTCGCACCCACGGAACTGCAGATCAGTCTCAGCGACGGCCTTGGAGACGCCGACGCTGCGAGACTCGATATCCAGTGGAGCGAACTGGGGATGTACTCGTTTCATTACGTCGATAGCGAAGACGTCAACTGGCGATTCGATCGCCACCCGAATACACACTCACCCGAAACCCACTTTCATCCCCCACCGGCCGCAACCACGACGGCCGCCGAACCGTCCTGTATCGACGTGACCGAGGTATCACTCGTCACTCGTGCAGTCCATTCGATGTGGCGAGCGGCGTACGATAACGATGACCTGGATCGGCTGAATAGTGCGTCAAACCCACCGTGAATGACTACCACGAGGGTCTAGAAGGGATCTTGCCAGTCAACTGCCCCGCGCACGGTGGCGCGGGGCTTGTCAGTGAACTCGGCCTCTTCCGACGGTTAGTCGGACGGGACGAATCCCCGGTTCGGTGTCAC
>NZ_WUBV01000030.1:0-75635 GCF_009807105.1 Natrialba sp. INN-245
AGATTTTCACGAAGTTGACCGATCAGCTGAGTTTCGCAGGCTCCTGGATCGAAAATCACCTCGACGGATTCATCCAGAAGTTGCGTTAATCACTATGCGATTCTGAGGACGTTGATTCGGGACAGCCCGTCCCTACTTGCTTCAGTCCACGTACCAAGATGTTGTAGGCCGCGTTCCAGTCCCGATCGGCGGTGAACCCGCACGATGGGCAGGAGTGTTCGCGGACCCACAGCGGCTTGTCGGTCTCGACACCGCAGGCCGCGCACTCTTTGGTCGTTCCGGCCGGATCGACAGCAACGAAGTGCGTGCCTTCGCGTTCGCACTTGTATTCGAGCATCCGCAGGAACGTTCCCCACGCCGCCCCGGCACGGTTGCGGCTGTTCGACGGGAGTTCCATCAACCCCTTGGCGTCAAGGTCTTCGACGGCCACAAGGTCGTACTCTCGAGCGTAGTGGTTCGAGAGCTTGTGCAAGAAGTCCCGACGTTTCCGTTGCAGATCGGCGTGACGTTTGGCGACGGAACGCTGTTGCTTGCGGTAGTTCGCCGATCCGTGCTCTTTGCGTGAGAGTTTCCGTTGCTCGCGTTCGAGCCGGTCGCGTTCGTCGGACAAGTCGGGGCGTTCGACGGCGGTGCCGTCGGTGTCGTGAGCGTACTTCAGGATACCCACATCGATCCCGACGCACTTCTCGAGCGTATCCGGTTTCGACGGTGCATCGTCTTCGGTTTCGATCCCGAGCACGGCGAACCACTCGCCGGTCGGTTCCTGCTTGACGACGACCTCTTTGATCGTAGCGTCGTCGGGAATGTTGCGGTGGTAGACCATCGGAATATCGCCAATTTTGGAAAGAGAAAGCACAGTACAGCCACTCGTGTTGTTGAGTTCGAAGCCGGTTTGACTGTACTTGATCGAGCGGTATTCCTGCGGGGCCTTCCACTTGAGTTCGCCGACGCGGTATCCGTTGTCCTTCCGCGCTTTCAGCGTCGAGAGATTGTCGTACAAGCGCTGCACGACCTTCTGCAGCACCTTCGAATGGACTTGTTTCAGGTCGGTCCACCAGTCCTTGAGGTCGGGGAGCACCGACTGCTCGGAGTAGGCCGATGTGTCGTCCTTTCGGTTGAGCCGGTGCAGAAAGTGGTTGTAGACCTGTCGGCAGGTATCGACAGTCCACGCTAACCGCTCGTGGAGTTCGTCGGTCGGCTTGAGCCGATACCTGTAGTTGTATCGCATGGTTTACTCGTCTTCGTCGTTTGGATTGGTCACGCGGACGACTTTGACAGTGGCACCTCGCCATCGCTTGGGAACGAGTACGTGAGCACCGTTTCCGGTTGGTTTGACTTCGGCTTCGTGGACTTCGTGTCCTTCGACCTCGTACCGATCCATTACCAATGTTTAAACTACGTAGAAACATAAAGCTGCCGGTAGCGTGGGCCTGCGTACCTGCTGTAGAACAGTCCAAAAAACACGAGCGGCGTTGACGAGATGCTTCGCGTCTCGTTCGCACACCAGAAATCTCCGATTTCTGGGGACGTCCTCAGAAACGCTCGCGTTTCTGATGGGCTACACAAGAGCTTGCTCTTGTGAACGCTGTATCCCCTCCCTGCTCGCGCCTTCGGCACTCGCTGAGGAAGGGGCATTAGCGCCTATTTCCTGGTAAACAGTTACCCGAGTATGAATCCTGTAGAAGATCGTCAATGCCGCTGGTGCCAGCACCTGACGAACGTGAAAACCGTTCTCGGATAGAACGTCCGTCTCTAACGCTGTCAACACCCCCATAAGAATAATGATTCGATAGTACAATCCCTCTGGTAGAATGGGTAGGGGACCAGTCTCGTCGAACGAGATTACTCAAATCTACGTGGATCTCGTTGAGGACATACGTATACGGGAAGGAGAGATTCAGGAAGAACTTCCGGTTGACACGACCGCAGAGATTCACACTCATTTAACTGAAATCGTCGAGGACTGGGAAACGGGGCGGAAATCACTTCGGACCATCCCAGTCTGTAACGCCTATGCCCGTCAACTAGAGGGCCCAATTGACGATTCCTTGAAACGGCTACTCACGGGTCTTGATGCCAGTGTCAACGTCTTAGATGATATCATTGACACACGAGAACTTTCCCCGGAAACCAGAATCGCACTAACGACCAACGTGGCGTTTTCATCCGTATTACTCGCGGAGAACTGTCCGTCAGACAGACGTAACGAACTCGCCGAAGAGCTCCGCGATTATTTCACTATCCTTTTTCAAATTCCGTTAGTAGAGCAACAATTGTGTTCGTCACTGGCTCAATCGAACGACCAGAGCGAACAACGACGGGCTGCAGAGCAAATGTATGCATACCGGTCTCGAGATATCGATGGGTTCGTCCGTATCTCAGCGAAATTTTATGATCTCGACCCAAAAGAGATGCAGCAACTGCTCCATGATCTCCGCGCCTATCGGTGCCGGCATCTGTTGTTCAAAGACATCCGTGATGTCAAGCGGGACTTGGTTGACGAAGATCTCACTCCGATAATCCAGTTATTGCAATGCCACGAGTCGATAGATGATATCACGAACGTTATCGATGACCTGTATCTTCGCTTTACGTATTCAAAGAAAGGAGATGACATCTACGGGGACATCCTCCGAGAGTTCGAGAACCAGCCCGATGATATTCACTCGACTCTTCGTGAACTGAAAGCGGAGGTCAGTTCAGAGAACGGTTTGTTATCGCATTTGGACTAATACGGACTGCCATGAGTCGGGACCGGTCGATTGAACAACGGCGGACGATCAACCGACAATCAGTTGTCGGTCGATGGTCGGTTCCTCGAGCCCTGGTTTTCGACAACACCGACGGCGTCTACGACGACGTTTGCAGGGATATCGCCATTGTCGATTCTGTGATACGTTTCGTGTTCTACGACATTCAAGATTGATTATATGGCGAAATAAGGGACGGAGAATATAACAACCATCGATACAATTTTTAACACTAATATTTATTGGTTGGCCAAATAATTAGATAAGTAAGTATTGTTGCTCGACTACCGTTGCCTGACCCAAAACGTCTGGAGGATTACCGGGCCTCGAGGCAGCACACAGCGAGGAGAGTGGGATAATGACAACTATAGTAATAAATTCAACGATAGACACATTGATCGCCGATCTGTCTGGCGATTAGATGTACAATGACGTGCAGTGACTACGATACTACTGCGCGGACTCGTGTATAGCCGTCGTCGCATCCAACACATCGACCGACTTTTGATACCGCCGGTCCCAACAGTAGGTGAATGGTCGATCGACGGTCTCTCTGGTTGCTTCTTCCCGCACCGCTTCGGGCTCTCCCGGCGGATCTGGCGGCCGTCGTTATAGCGACACTCGCGGTCAACGTCAGTGTGTTTGCTCCGGTCGTTCGCGAGACGCCGCTTCGAGTGTTCGTCGGACTCGTGTTCGTCCTCTTCGTTCCCGGCTACGTGTTCGTCGCTGCCCTGTTCCCCGAGGCGGGTGAGTCACCGGCAGGCGTGGTCGACCCGAAGAAAACGGACGGGACCGACGACGGAACGACCGGGGAGTGGGGATCGGAATCGACGTGGGGCGACGATCGCTCGACGACAAGCGAGGAGACGAGTTCGTTCGTCGCAGGCGAGATGGACAGTCGGGAGGGTATCGACGGCATCGAGCGCGTTGCGCTTTCGTTCGGTCTGAGTATCGCGATCGTTCCGCTGATCGGTCTCGCACTCAATTTCACTCCGTGGGGCATCCGACTCGTCCCCATCATGATCGCAACGACGGGATTTACGCTTCTCGCGGCGGCCATCGCGACGATACGGCGCTGGCAAGTGCCACCGGAGGACCGGTTTTCCGTCCCCTACCGGGAGTGGTACGAGACGGGACGATCGGAGATGTTCGAGCCCGAATCTCGAGCAGACGGCCTGCTGAACGTCTTGCTTGTCCTCTCGATTCTGCTGGCAGTCGGCAGCGTAACGTTCGCAGTCGTCGTTCCCCCGCAGGGCGAACAGTTCTCTGCGGTGTACATCCTGACCGAAGACGACGACGGCGACCTCGTCGCTGACGGGTATCCAACAGCGGTTGAGTCGGGCGACTCCGCAGAGATCGTCGTCGGTGTCGACAACAACGAACACCGTACCGTCGAGTACACGGTGGTCGTTGTCGAGCAAGACGTCGAAATCGTACCGAACGAGACGGCCACCGACTCGAGTGATCCACCGGTAAACGAGACCGTCGTCACCGAACAGAACGAACTCGATCGATTCGAGACGCGTCTCGAGCACAACGAATCTTGGCATCACAGCCACGAGTTCGAACCGACGATCACCGGCGACGATACGCGTATCGTGTGGCTGTTGTTCCCCGAGGACGTTCCCGAGGAGCCGTCGATGGATGACACCGAGTACACCGTTCACCTCTGGGTCGACGTCGAAGAAACGTAGCTGCCTCGACCTTGACAAATCGAGACAGTTACCTGTCTCGAGAGTCCTTGTCACCCACATGGCGATCCCCGCGCCCGACCACCGCACGACGCATCCTCCAATCGTCGCCGCCACCAACGTTACGAAGGTCTACACACGGGGATCCAGACCGGGTCGATTCGGTCGATTACTCGGACGGTCGGAGCCGCCGACGGTCGAGGCGGTGTCCGACGTCTCGCTTACGATTCAACCCGGCGAGATCGTTGGCCTCGCCGGGCCAAGCGGCAGCGGAAAATCGACGCTCTTGCACCTGCTCGCCGGACTCGAGGTGCCGACGGAAGGATCAGTACGGTTCCAACAGACGGATATCGCGTCGTACTCGACGCGAAGGCGAACCAGACTCCGCCTCGAGGAGATCGGGATCGTCTTCCAGCGGTTTCACCTCGTCGATTCGTTATCGGCTCGAGCGAACGTAGCGCTCCCGCTGGTCGAACTGGGTGTCGGGAGACGAAAACGCCGGGAACGGGCAACGGAGATGCTCGATCGGGTCGGCCTCGGCGACCGACTTGGTCACAAACCCAGAGAACTCAGCGGCGGTGAGCAACAACGGGTCGCGATCGCCCGGGCCCTTGTCACCGATCCAGCGCTCGTCGTCGCTGACGAACCGACGGGCGAACTCGACACCGAAACCGGAGAACAGATCCTCGCGGAGTTCAGACGCGTCGCAACGGAACGAACCGTCGTGCTCGCCTCCCACGACCGTGAAACACTTGCAATCGCCGACCGGATCGTGCGGTTACACGACGGAACGATCGTCGAACAGGGCGACGAATGAGTCTTCGAACCCGTCTTACCCGCTGGAGCGGGCTGGTCACCGTAAGCGTCCGTCGGACGCTCTCACGGGCGACCGATACGGATCAACAGCGCATTCAGTTTACCGTTCTCGGCGTCGCAGTAACGATCGCCCTGCTTGTCGTCGTGACCGGAATCGGGGTCGGACTGGCGACGAGTACGACCGTCTACGACGACGACGTCGATTACTGGATCGTCCCCGAAACGGACGGCGATCGATCGCTACTGGTTGCGACCGACCAGCCCCAGTTCGGTTCCGTTCACGAAGCGAACGATCGAATTCGAGATCACGACGACGTCACGTTTGCCTCACCGGTGTTAGCCGAGGTGTTACGGGCCGAACACGGCGATACGTCCGAGTTTGTCCTCGTCGTCGGTGTGATTAACTCAGAGGGACTCGACCAGGTTGCCGGGATTTCGACGACCGGCCTCTCGGCCGACGATCCCTACTACGACGGGGGAGAACGGACGGGAGAGGTCGTTCTCTCACAAAGCGGCGCGGAGTTACTCGAGAGTCCGCGCGGTGAACGGATAACGATCGCAAACGAGGAGTTCACCGTCGAGCACACGGACGCCGGAAACATGGGCGCAGGTGGGGTTCCGATTGCGCTCGTCCAACTGAGCGAACTCCAGGAACTGACCGGAGCCGACGAGTACGATCAGGCGGATCAGTTCGTCGTTGGAACGACCACACCCGAGGTCCAGTCCGACCTCGAGGGGCTGTATCCGGAGTCGAACGTCCACACACGCGGTGAGATGACTGCGGCGGAGATCGCCGACTCGGATATTTCGCTCGCACTCGCGCTCGCCGCCTTCGTCGTGTCACTCGTCATCGGAACCCTCTTCGTGTTGACCACGGCCGGTCTCGAGATCGTCGCAGATCGAACCCAACTGGCCACGATGTCTGCGATCGGTGTTACGACGCGAAGTCAGCTGGTGCTCACCGGGGTACAGACGATGATACTGACCGGTCTCGGCGGTCTCGTCGGGTCGATCGGTGGGCTCGGCTTGATCTGGCTCACGAATACCGTCGCGATGGAGACGCTGACGACCGAGCCGATCGCCGTCTCCCATCCGCTGTTCGTCGCCTACGGCGTCCTCGTCGCTCTCGTCATCGGCGTCGTCTCGCTGCCGTATCTTCTGGTTCTTACACGTCGCGTGACCGGGGGTGTGCCGTCGTGAGTCGGATCCGACGATGGGGCGTACGCATCAGGGTCGCGGGAGGGATCACACTCAGCCAACTTCGCCATCAAAAGCTTCGGCTCGGTCTCGCAATTATCGGGATCTGTCTGGCCGTCCTCGCGATGACGCTCCTCGCTGGAACCGGCGTGGGTGTCCTCGAGACGGGTGGACAACAGTTCGACGCTGCGGATCGGGATCTGTGGATGACGGCAGGCGAGACGCGACTGACACCGACGGGCGGCGGTGGCTTCGAGAACACGTTGTACGATTCACGCAACGTCTCCGCCGCCGTCTCACAACAGGAGGGCGTCCGGAACGCGGTCCCGCTCGCGTTCGAAACGGTCTACGTCACGACCGAGGATCGAGACGAGTTCCAGACGTTCGTCGGCAGCGGCACGCCCGGGGGCGGCTCGAGCGTTCAGGTGATCGAAGGAGAGTCCCTCGACGGCGATCCATACTACGCTGGCGGGACGTACGACGGCGAACGGACGAACGACGTACTGATCGATCAGGAGACGGCACGGAGCCTCGACGTCGAGGTCGGTGATACGGTCTACGTCGGCGGCTCCCACGCCGCTGCGAGGGACAACGAGATGACCGTGGTCGGTATCTCACCGACGTTCGGACAGATGCTCGGGACACCGACCGTGGTGATGCCACTGAGCGAACTCCATCAGGTAACCGGATCGACCCAGACCGAGCCCGCGACGTTCATCACGATCACGCTCGAAGACGACGCAGAAAGCGAGGTCGTCCAGCGTGAACTGCAAGCACAGTATCCGGAGTACGAGATTCGCTCGAATCAAGAACAACTCGATGCGGTGTTAGAAGAACAGGTCCTGGTACTCGCCGCTGGGTTTACCCTGGTGGTACTCGCAGTCGGGACAGGAATCGCGTTGACGGTCAACCTCCTCGGACTCATCATCTACCAGCAGCGACAGGCGTTCGCAGTGCTCAAGGCCCAGGGGATCTCCTCGAGTCTCCTGATTCTCACCGTCATCGGGCAGGGGTTGGCAATCGGTGTGATCGGTGGGGTTCTGGGCGGGGCGCTCACACCAGCTGGCGTCGCCCTCCTGAATCGGTTGACGACCGCAGTGGTTGGCTTCGACGGACTGGTGCAGTTCGAGCCTCGAATCGTCGGTGGATCGGTCACGATCGCGGTCGTGATCGGGACGATTGCAGCGGCGATCGCCGGCTGGCGAATCAGTCGGACGCCGCCGCTCGAACATCTTTGAGACGGTTTACTGTCGGTCAGGTCCCGTATACCTGCGACCCGGCCGGCGGGCGCGCCGGTCAATCGGGACAGAAACCGGCCTGAGACGGGCCAGTCGACGTCGTCCGGGGCCGACTCGACACCTCCGAGCGAGACTTCGTCTCACGTCGACGGTCGAGGGGCGATAATCCCAAAGAAAATGACGCGGGTCGACGCCGGCTCGGTGCCTACGCCATCCGGCGAATCGTGAGCAACGCGATCGAGAGCAACGCAACCAGCGCCGCAGTCACACCGAATCCAGGGACCGTATCATCGTCTTCGACGGGTTCGTCGTCATCAGTCGGGGCATCATCGTCTTCGACGGGTTCGTCGTCGTCGGTCGGGGCATCATCGTCGTCGACTGGGTCGTCGTCAGTCGGGGCGTCATCGTCTTCGACTGGGTCGTCGTCAGTGGGGACGTCATCGTCATCGTCGTCCGATGGCGCAGCCGGAGCACCGCCGCCGGTACCACCGCTACTGCCTGTGGATGTCCGTTCCTGAATCGAGATCGTTCCCGTGTTCGTCTCGAGTTGCGTTCCATCGTCGTCGACGGCGATGTGGACCCACTGGTATTCGCCCTCGTCCCAGTCCTCAGGCGTTCCGACGGTGATATCCTGATGATCACTGTCGCCGACCAGTCCAGTTGCCGACGCCTGGAGAGTCACGCCGTCTGCCTCGAATTCGACGTCGTCGAGTTCGTCTTGCTCACCGGCGGCAAGTGCAAAGAGTTCCTCGAACGAGGTCGTCCCAGCAGCGTGTCTCTCACCGGGAGCGTTCCCGAAGAGATCGAAGTCGTCGTCGACGCTGGTCACGCCGTAGACCTCCTCGATCGACGTCTCGATCGAGAGATCGTCGACGGAGATATCGTCCATATCGGTCGAATCAACGCCGATGACAGTACTCTGGTCGCTGAACGTGTCGCCGTCGTACAGAACCACGGCGTGGTGGACGTCAGTCGCAACGATGTCCGTATCGGCGACAACCTCGACGTCGTCACCAGGTGCGGTCGTTGTAGTACCAGCGAGAGAGGAGGTGCCATCTTGGACGGCAAACGTTTCAACTCCGTGGAGGGTTCCGCCGTCGGACGGGAGAACCAGATCGCCATCGGAGAGGGTGACGTCCTCGGCAGCGTCCGTTCCGATCACGACCGCGACGTACTGTCCCGTCTCTGCATCCGTGTACGAGACCTCGTTGCTGTCCTCGAGCGACCAGCTATCCTCGAACTCGACGTTCTCGTTGAGTGACTCGGTCGGCGTATCGAACAGACCCAGCAGTTCACCCTGATCGAAAGCGGTCCCCTCCGAGCTGGTCTGGCCGATGAACAACTCGAGGTCGTCGTCCTCGTCGGTGTTCGCCATGGCCTCATCGAAGGTGAGTGGAACTGCTTCTCCCGCCGTGAACACCCCGATGGAGTCGCGCTCGAGGGAGTTTGCGCTTCCGAAGTTGACATCGATCAAAATGTCCTGATTATCGACGACAGTGGCTCCGTCCGCACTCTCGTAGTCTGCTTGCAGCGTAAACGGAGTCTGCTGGTCGACGGAGAGTTCCTGTTCGTCAGTGGACACCTGTTCCTGTGCCGGTGTCGGTGCCGCACCCGCAACACCAGCCAGTGGTGCCAGTAGCATGACCAGCACCATGCCACCTGTGACAGCTAGTTTAGACATGCTCGCATCACTATCTTCTTGTTAGTTATTTCTTTCTACTTGCACATATAATAACTTTCACACAAATGTGGTGGCGGTCGGTACAACAGGGTGGTGACAGAAAATAACTCGTGGGCGAGTTCGTTCCACTATTTCTGTTGGCAATCAGGGGCTCGGTACCCCCGTTTACACTCGTTTCGATGAGAGAGTGTCAAAACCATACCTGTAATATACCCAGCGACTCAGTACCGCAGTATGGACGAATCCTCGCCATCCTACTTCGCCGCGCTCGTGGTCGTCGTAGTCGTAGTAGGGGGTATCGTCGGCGTCTCGTCGGTGGCATTCGCCGGCGGGTACAGCCTTTCGATGGCAGACTCGGTCGAGACGCCCGAACAGACCGTCTCCCCCGGTGAGCGCACGTACGAAATTTCGTCGGTCGGAATCGTCGACCAGGGAGATCCCATACACGTCACCGGGACCGGAACGGACCGAACCGTCGAACTGCTCAACGCAGACGGTGATCTCGTCGCGACCCACGATCTAGAATCACAGATGACGTTCGAGACGTCGTCGCTTGAGCCCGGCTCGTACGTCGTCGCGATCGACGCTCCAGGTGTCGATTACGAGGACGTGTATCCCGTCGTCGTCTCCGCGTACGACCTCGAGACTAGCCATCCCAGTACGGCCGACGCCGATGAGGAGATCGACATCGACGTCACGGTAAGCCAGGATGCAAGTCAGGCGGAACTCGGAACCGTTCAGGTTGCCGTCTGGAACGACGACACCGTCGTTCACACGGACGCAACACACGACTCCGGTGACGTCTACTCGGCGACGATATCCACCTCGGAACTCGACGTCGACACGGAGTACAGCGTCTACGCTGTGGCACAGGGGACAGAAGAAGTCGATCTAATCGGGGAACACGAGCTGTTAGGTGTCAGCGACGACGGGACGGTGACGATTACCGAGTCTACCGACGACCAGCCTCCCGAGAACGGTGACGGACCACCACCCGGTGACGGCGACGACGGGTCGGACGATCAGACCGACGAGCCGGATGCCGGCGACGACGAACCGGACTCAGACGATCAACCCGATGAGTCCGACGACGCAGACGCTGAATCAGACGACGAGGAGCAGGGAGACGACAGCACACACACTGACGACGACAGCGATGGGACGAGCGACGATGAGACCACCGAAACGGACGGTAGCTCGTCAGACGAAGACGACGACCAGGAGTCGGAGACCGTCGTCCAACCCAACCCGGACGACGAGGGAGACGACGACTCGAGTTCGGACTCGATTCCGCTGTCCGGTCCGTCGCTGATACTGGTCGGTCTCACCGCGGTCGCACTGTTCACCAGATTTCGGACGTAGCCCGAGAGATTTACAGTGGTTCTCTCACCTAGGATACCCAATGCCGACACGTCGTCGCCAACAGTTCATTTACGGCCAGTTCGCGTGGATGGTGGCGACCGCGTTTTTGCTCGTCGTGCTCGATTCGCTCTCCTACGAACTGTTTTTCGTCCTCTCGTTGATCGGCATACTGATCGTGACCGAACTGACCGCACCGGCCAACGTCACACCCGCGTGGAGACGACGACTTCGGTGGCTGATCGCCCTGGGGCTCGTCGGCTTCGGAATCATCGTCGTCCGGCGTATCCTCGAGATACTCCCACCGGAGGTGCTCCCCTGGTGAGCCGGCGCTCGGAGGTACGCGGGCGACGGATGGGTGAGAGCCGATGAGCGTCCGCAACTGGCTGGGACGGAAAACCGGACGCGATCTGGAGTGGCCGACCGTTCTCCTCGTCGCTCTCGTCGGGGTGTTGCTGGTGGCGCTGTTCGTCGCCGTCAGTACGTCGGGGGCGGCGTTTGGCTTATTTAACCCCTCGTGGGACGGAACGTCCGAATTCCGGGGTGCGATCGAGGACGATCCCGACACCGAGTTACTCTTACTCGAGGCGGCGGTCGACTATCCAACTGACACGGCAAACGAGAGCGTCGCGTTCATCATCGCACCTGAAGAGGAGTACGACGACGAGAGTATCGACGCAATCGAGACGTTTCTCGACCACGGTGGCACCCTCGTCGTCCTCGACAACCGGGAGACGGTAAACCCGCTTCTCTCGGCGATCGGCAGTGACGCGCGTATCGAAGCGGGCGTCGTCTTAGACGATCGATACTACGACAACGGCCCCGCGATGCCGGTCGTCTCACCGACCGGTGAACACGGGTATACGAGCGACGTCGACCGACTGACGCTCAACCACGCTGCTGTCGTCGAATCGGAGACGGCGACGCCGATCGTCTCGACGAGCGACTACGCGTACCTCGCAGCCTCACCGTCCGCGGAACTCGATAGCGATTCGAATCTGACGAGCTATCCGGTGGCGACGGTCGAGTCCGTCTCCGACGGCGAGGTCGTCGTCGTCAGTGATCCGAGTATCGCGATCAACGCGATGTACGAGACGTCCGATAACAGTGAGTTCGTCTCGAATCTCTATACAGATCGTGAGTACGTGCTACTCGATAGTTCACACACCGGGATGGTTCCACCGCTGATCGCCATCCGCGAGACGGTGCGTCACTCACCGCTTGCACACGGTTCTCTCGGGCTCTTTACGGTCGTGACCATTGCCATCGCCTCGAGCGCGAGGGCACGCGGTATTCGGGCTGTAAGTCGACGATATCTTTCGTCTCGAAGGGATGACTCGAGACCCGAGACACGAGAACGTAGCGACGAAGAGCTGGCTGTTACCCTCCGGAATCGGCACCCAGAGCTAACCGACGAGCGCGCCCACAAGTTGATAGCAGCGTTTAACCGATCACGGTCGAAAGACGGCGACGAATGACTCGGACGAATCGGGATCCTGGAGACGACATCCCCACCCCCCAGGAGATCTACGAGCGAATCGATACAACGGTGGGACGGGTGCTCATCGGCAACGACGACGCGATCGAGCAGCTGACGATCGCCGTTCTCACAGGGAGTCATCTTCTCCTCGAGGGCGTCCCCGGCGTTGCGAAAACGACGATGGCCAATCTCTTCGCGCGGGCAAGCGGCCTCGACTATCGCCGCATCCAGATGACCCCGGACGTGTTGCCCGCAGACATCGTCGGCACGCACGTCTACCGCGAACACACCGGTGAGTTCGAGTTGCGACGCGGACCGATCTTCACCAATCTCATCGTCGCCGACGAGATCAACCGTGCGACACCGAAGACACAGAGCGCCCTCCTCGAGGCGATGGCGGAAAACCACGTCACGATCGAAGGGACGACCCTCGAGTTGCCGGATCCGTTCATGGTAATCGCGACGCAGAACCCGATCGAAATGGACGGCGTCTTCGAGTTACCCGAAGCACAGCGTGATCGCTTCCAGTTCAAACTCACCGTCGACCTCCCGGACCGGGACGTCGAAGCGGAGTTGCTCGACCGGTTCGATTCGGACCCGAATCTTGGGCCGTCTGCCATCGACCAGGTCGTCGACCCCGCTGTGCTCGTCAGCGCCCGCCAACAGATTTACGACGTCTTCGTGGCAGAACCGGTCAAGCAATACATTCTGGATCTCGTCTCACGAACTCGGATACACCCGGACGTCGCACACGGTGCGTCGCCGCGGGCAAGCCTCACGTTCCTCCACGGGGCGAAAGCACGTGCCGCGATCAACGGGCGAAATTACGTGATTCCGGACGACGTCAAAAAACTCGCCCGGTCCGTCCTCGTCCACCGTCTCGTACTGAATACGGAGGCGGACATCTCCGACGTTCGACCGGCGGACGTCGTCGCCGACGTCATCGAATCGGTCGACGTCCCCGACGTCCAGCCACGGACGGACTCTGCCTCAGTTTCCTAACGCTCATCTCGTCGTTTCGTCTGCAGGTCTGCTCTATCGTCGTTCCTGATACCGATCACCGACCAGCAGCGGCTGTGGTGGTCGCTCGATCGTGGCAGTCACTCGTAGGGTCGAAACGTCGTTTCGCCGAGAGCAGTATCCTCACCATCAAGAGCGAATATGTTTACAGAAGTACTCGGTTAAATTTGTCTTATATTATAAAACTAATTTCCACCAATATGTTTTATTAGGCGAAATTTCAGGCGTGTACGTATCAACAATCACCGCAGGCAACTCCAGGGAGTGATCGACTCGAGCAATCCCCCTCACCGTCGGCCGAGCACAAATACATAAACGGCAACTCCCACAAAGTGGACGTATCATGCAAACTGTTGTCCTCGCCGCCGGTGAAGGAACGCGAATGCGACCACTCTCCCGAGGCGTTCCGAAGCCGATGCTCCCGGTCGCGGATAGACCGCTCGTTGCACACACCGTCGACGCAGCGATCGACGCGGGTGCCGACGAGATCATCCTCGTCATCGGATACAAAGGTGAAACGATCCGAGAGTACTTCGGGTCGTCCTACCGTGGGGTGCCCGTTACCTACAGCGTGCAGTCCGAACAGATCGGAACGGCGGATGCCGTCGCAGCCGCACGCGACCATCTCAAGGGCCCCTTTGCAGTACTCAACGGGGACAACGTGTACGAGCCGGCCGCGGTCGAGCGGCTGTTCGACCGCTGTCCGGCCGTCTGTGCAATCGAGGTCGACGATCCACGCAACTACGGCGTGCTCAGCACGGCCGACGGGACGGTCACCGACATCGTCGAAAAGCCATCTGACCCGCCGACGAATCTTGCAAACGCCGGCGCGTACGCGTTTCCGGCTCCAGCTCGCGACTGGCTCGAGGTGCCGGCGAGCGACCGCAGCGAACGCGAACTGACCGACGTCCTCGATCGAGTTATCACGGAGTTCACCGTTCGGCCGGTATCGATCGACCGCTGGATGGACGTCGGTCGCCCCTGGGAACTGCTCGAGGCCAACGAGTGGAAACTCACCGAACTCGACCGTCGTCTCGATGGCGACGTCCACGAGCTGGCGACGGTCGACGGCCCCGTCGTCGTCGAGGACGGTGCCACGGTGAACGCTGGTGCCGTACTCGAGGGGCCGATTCTGGTTCGCTCGGGCGCAACGGTTGGCCCAAACGCGTACGTTCGCGGGGCGACGCTGCTCGGCCGAAACGTCTCCGTCGGCAACGGGGTCGAGGTGAAAAACAGCGTCATCCGCCGTGAGACGGCCGTCTCTCACCTCTCGTACGTCGGCGACAGCGTCCTCGGACGGAACGTGAACTTCGGCGCTGGAACGGTGGTCGCAAACCTGCGCCACGACGACGACGACGTCGCGGTAACCGTCAAGGGCGACCGCGTGTCGACCGGGCGACGGAAGTTCGGCGTCGTCGTCGGCGACGACGTCAGTACCGGCATCAACACGAGCCTGCTTCCAGGCGTTACGTTGAGCTCCGGGGAGACGACACACCCCGGCGAGACGCTCGAGCGCGATCGGTAACGCCGGTGCTCGCCGGTCGGTTCTGGGCCGGACAGCCGATTTTATGTCCGTTCGGGCTGAGATCGAACCATGGCCCCCGCGATCACACATTTTCTCGTCGGTGCGACCCTCCTCGTGTTCGCGTTCGTCCCCATCGCGATCCGATACGACCTCGGCCGGGAACACGCCGTCTGGTTAATCCCACTCGGTGGCGTCTGGGGACTGCTCCCGGACGTCCACCACATCACGCCCGTCTTCCAGGCCGAACTGTACGCGATACACAACACGGCCTGGATGGACCTGTTCGCGCTTCACTACACGCTGGATCGGCCCATCGTCCGCGCCCGCTACACCGCGAGCGTATTCGGCTCGATCGCGGCGTTCATCGTCGCCGTAATCGCCCTCTGGGTGACGCCACGGGTGCGCGCCACCGGCCAATGGTGGCGGTCGACTCGAGCGATCGTCACAGCCGGCTCGAGCCTGCTCGCAACAGCGTACGCGACGGTCGTCCTGTGGGTAGTCGTCAGCGTACAACAGGCCTTCGGTGCCGTCAGCACACTCGTCGGCAGTGAGAGCCTCCTCGTCGGGGGCCTCCTGCTCGTTCCCATCGGCGGCGGGCTCGGGCTCGTATACACGATCGGTCTGGAGATTTACGGACTCGACCGACGCCTCGAGCCGACGACGGCAGCGGCTTGGGCCGTTCTCACCGGCGGTCTGTGCTGGCTCGTCGGCGTCGTGTGTCTGGCCCCGCTGTGGCTCGGGGCCATCGGCGTCGAAAGCGTTGCTCCACCGTTGCTCCACGGGGGGAGCCTCGTCGCGCTCGTCGCGTACGGGACCGTGTTCGGTGCGGTGTACGCGATGGTTCGAGAGGGCGTTCGTTCCGGATCGGAGAGACCGCTCGGGATCGACGAGACGTCGGGTTCGACGCATCTGCGGTCGTTCAGATAGAGGTTTACACTGGAACCAGCGTGAGTCGCCTCGGGGTCAAGTGGTTCGAAAACCCCTGGTCTTTCGTCACTACGCGGAATAGATTCCGGTATCATCGCCACGCCGGCTTTGACGCCTACGAGGGTGGCCAGAATACTGACGGGCTCTGGTATCGTCAGATTTGGTATGAGCGACGGTGAAGACGCTAGGGTACAGATCGACGACTCGGAGCGAACGGGCTGTTACTCTCTCCCCGTCGAAACACTCCGTGTCGAGAATGGAGACGAACCGGACGAAGTCGTCCTTTTCACTGACGACCTCGCCCGCTGTACCGAATGGATCGCGGCCAGCGGGTCCGAATCGTTCGTCGATCTTCGAGCGTGGCGCTGAAGTTCTCTCGAACACTGAGCTATAACGATTCATCCCTGTATTTCAGTGGCGACAGTCATCGCGGGAGAAGCGACGTGGCGACTTGCAGGAACACGGCACACGGTGGTCACACGAGAATATCCAGTCTGTCGGCCGCAAAGAAGAGGGTCGGTTCAAAATAACTCACCACCGTATATCGAACGAGCTGGTAGCTGAAGCCCGCGAGTACGGGTGTTCGGTGATTGCGTTCGAGGACTTGACCGATATTCGTAAACGCACTGGTGCATCGTGGGGATACAAATGGGCTTTCAACCGCCTCTGCGAATGCGTCGAGTACAAGGCTGCCGAGTACGGTATCGACGTAGAACAGGTTGAACCGGAGAACACGTCGCGGCGCTCCTCACACTGTGGGTTTACGCACCCAGACAACCGCGAGGACGGTGAGTTCGGGTGCCTGAAATGCGGCTACGAGAACCACGCCGACTACAACGCCGCGAAGAACATCGGTTTGCGGTATCTCCGTTGGAACCAAACTGGGGACGGCGGAGGCGCACCCGCAGGCGTGCGCTTGAACAGCGGGACGTTGAACGCGAACGGAAAGTATGAACCTCCTGCCGAAGATTCGGCCAGAGCGGGAGTCCACGCTGAAAGCCAACGACTTTAGCCGTTGGTTAGCTTCCTGTCAGCAAACTCGAGACCACGAAACTCGAACCGGGCACCGCCATCCATCCCATCAGTGAGTGCAATATCCCACCCATGTGCGTCAGCAATCGTTTGCACAATTGCGAGACCAAAACCTGTTCCGCCCTCTTCTGTCGAATAGCCGGCGTCAAACACGTTCTGTCGCTCAGTATCGGGGATTCCAGGGCCGTCATCTTCGACGTACCAACCATCGTCTTCGAACCCAACGCGGACAGTCGCGTCCTCACCAGCGTGTTCGATCGCATTTCGGAACAGGTTCTCGAGGAGTTGCTGGAGTCGACTCGGATCAGCTTCGACGATTCGGTCGCAGTCAGCGATCATGTCTGCGTGTTTTGTCCCAACGTGTCGCCACGCATCGTCGACGATCTGAGAGAGTTCCACCGGACGAGTCTCACCAATTTTTCTTCCTTCGTGGGCCAACCACAGTAGATCGTCGATGATCCGTTCCATGCGACTGTGAGAGTGCGCGACCTCGTCCAGATATGCGTCATCACCGGTTTCCTGGGCGAGCTCGAGATTCCCATTCGCAACCGTGAGTGGGTTGCGCAGATCGTGTGAGACAACGCTTGCAAACTCCTCAAGCCGACTATTTTGTTTCTGGAGATCGTTTTCTCGATCAATTCGATTGAGAACCTCGGTAACCCCTGACGCCAGCACTTTTGTGAGGGTTTCGTCGGTGTCGTCGAACGCGCCAACGTTTTCGGAGCTGATTAGTAAGACGCCGTGATCCGAAAGTGGGTGCAAGAGTTCACTTCGGATTGTTGTGCTCGGATTATAGATGTCCGGATGAGTTCGAACGTCGTCGTATCGCTTGGATTCTCCCGATTCGAACGCTGTCCACACGATTCCTTCTCCTTCCTCAAACACCGGTTTCTCGTCGAGAGTGGTCTCGGCGTACTCCGAAGTGACAGCAGGCTCGAGCCGTCGTGCTGATTCATTGTACTGATAGAAGCCGTGAAGGTCGAACTCCAGTAGATCCGCCAACTGCTCGCTTGCAAACTCGAATACGTCGTCTTTTGACTCCGCATCTAGCAAGCCAGTCGTTGCGCGATACAGTGTCTGGAGCTGGCGTTCACGACGTTTACGCTCGGTGATTCCGGCATTGACTGCGACGAAGCGAACGATTTCGTCTGTTTCGTTCGTGATCGGTGCGATCGTCTGATTGACGGTGTATCGACTGCCGTCTTTGTGCTCATTGATGAGCTCACTTTGCCAGACGTCGCCATCAAGGATGGTCTCCCAGAGCTCTTCATAGAACTCGGTGTCGTGTTCGCCGGACTTGAGAAGTTTCGGTGTGTTGCCGATTGCCTCATCTACACTGTAGCCGGTGGCCTCCTCAAACGCCGGGTTCACGTACTGGATCTCTCCATCCATGTCCGTTATGTAAATCGCGTGGCCAGCGTGTTCAACCGCCTCTCGAAACGCCTCTAGCTCCTGTTCGCGGTGTTTCTTCTCAGTGATATCGCGAATAAGCGCAACCACCCGTTGTTGTCCGTCAATCGTAACGGGTTTCAGCCGAATATCTGCCCAGAACGTCTTGCCATCGTTGGTTTCACACAGCCAATCGATGCGTTGGGGTCCCTCCTCAACTGTTTGTTTGATGAGTGCCCGAGCAGACTGGCCGGTTGCTGGTTGCGTGGTCGCACTCAGTTCCTCGACGTCGCATTCACATGCGTCGTCGTACGCGTATCCCCACCGGTGACAGACGGCTCGATTGACATCGATGATATCGCCAGTATCGGGGTCATGGATAATGATGGCATCATCGATCGCATCGAACAGTTTCTCATACTTGGTCCGCGAGTGGTGCTGCTCGATCGCCTCGTCAATAGACGTTGCGAGCCGCGTATATTTCTCATAGCCGTTTTGCTGAACGTAATCAGTGACACCAGCAGAAATCGCATCGCTGGCAACGTCTTCCGAACCAGCAGCTGGAAAGAGGATAAACGGGAGCGTCGGATATTCCTCGCGCACGCTCTCGAGGAATTCGACCCCGTT
Organism: Natrialba sp. INN-245; assembly: GCF_009807105.1. Classification (NCBI taxonomy): domain Archaea; kingdom Methanobacteriati; phylum Methanobacteriota; class Halobacteria; order Halobacteriales; family Natrialbaceae; genus Natrialba; species Natrialba sp. INN-245. The sequence goes on from NZ_WUBV01000030.1 coordinate 18,733, forward strand.
CGCCTCTGGGAGTTCGTAGGCGCTTACGACACAGTTGATCTGTTGCTCAACACAGCTAGCGAGTCCGTCTCGGGCAGTTGCTGCTGTCGACACCTGCGTCTCCGGAAGCGTCTGCTCGAGGTGTGTGGCTGTCTCTGCACGACTCACGTCAAAATCGACGTAGAGGACATGTCTTTCCATTGAATGTGTTCGTTCAGATCCTATCGAACTCTTCGAGAGTGTAGCTCCAGTCGGTGGACGAGCACTCGGTTATCTGGGAATCGGAAAACGCCATTGAGAGTTGACTCTCATTATCATCCATCAAGTAAAATAGTTTTCACATTATTTCTAACTGTCGGGAATTAGACTATGTCTGGCAGGCATATCTGTAAAGAAATAGTTGTATCGACCTGTATTTTGTGGGACGCCAGCAACCAGATTATCCAGAACCACCCTATCGCTGGTCACCCAGCCAGACGACCGCTGCAACCGAGCCAGCGACGAGGGCCGGCCAGCGATCAGTACTGAGATAGAGATTCGGCGTCGGCGGTCGATATGGGGTGAGCGGCCAGAAGACGGAGTAAGAGTAGCCCGAGGGACTGATCAACAACACGTCGAGGACATGGTGAGAGAGCGCACCCAGGGCGAGCATCGCGACGACCGCACGTCGGTAGCGCTGTGGCGTGAGCAACGCGCCGATCGCGACGACAACCGCCGTCCCACCGAGGGTGTGAAACGCACCCCAGTCGAACGGCACCCCGACGACCGACTCGATCGTCTCCGCCGAGAGGAGCAACTCGAGACGGTTCAGATCCGGTGTGATCGCCCCAGCCATCGCGACCGTGACGAACGGCGCGGTGATCCACTCGTAGCGCCAGGAGAGCGCCGTCGCGAGGACGTACGCAGCCAGGACGTGAGTGAGCAGTTCAGCCATCCGACTCACCGCCTCGAGGAACGACCCCCCAGTCGTCGGTGTCAACCCGCCAGTGAGCGATGGCTCTCCCGAGCACCCACAGCGCTGCGACGATGGAGATGGCGTACATGTAGGTCGGTTCCCAGCTCTCACGGACGAGCGTCTCGTGAGCCTCGAGCGTGCCGTCAGTCTCGAGGGTCGCGAACACGCGGAGTTGCTGCCCGACGTCGGCGGGCGGCGCCTCGTCAACGATGTAGCGGTCCGCGTGACTGGTCTCGATGACGACCGGATCCGTGTCGACGGCCGTTCCCCCGAGTTCGACTCGCTGGTCGACGTAGGCGTCGGCGTCTTCGGCGAGGTCGTCCTCGTCCGGGTACACGTTGTGTTCTGGTACGGGCTCGAGTGTGCCGTAGCCGACGAACAATCCGAGAGAGACGCCCAAGAGGAGAACGATCGCGGCGAGTCGGACGGATGGACGCATTCAGTTCGGGAGAGGACCCTCGAGGGGAAATTCGTTCCGGAGTGGCGACGGGGCCAGCGTATTGCCAGTCAGTGATCGGTTCCACCGACTCTAATGGAATCAACCGGTGTATCAGATTGGGGACTGATCGGTGAAAAGAAACCAGTTGGAGAGGCGTTCACAACGTCGCACACGTATTAGTCGTCTGCAGGTGCGGCGTCTGCGCCACTTCCACCGAACGATGTGTCGGTCTGGACGGCGGCTTGCCACGTCATAATCACCATCGAGACAATCAACAACCCACCCCAGAGGAAGGCCGTCGGATGAAGGAACGAGAGACCAACACCGACCGCCAACCACGGAACGAGGGGGAGACCCCATTGGCCGAGAATAAACGTCCACGTTACCACCTGTTTGAGCGACCCAGTTACACCGAACGCGGGGATGGCAAACCCAAGGACGATAGCCAGAATGGAAAGCACACCGAGATGGGCATGCCCGCCAATCAGCCACGCAGGATTTCCTGCCCCAATAGCGTTCAAGTAGTTCTGGTACATCCCGACGCCCATCATCACTGTCAGTCCCAGGAATCCGGATACCTTGAGTGGCTTTGACATACACGCATTCCCTTAAATGCAGGGATGTTAAAGTTTACCCAAAGGATAATTGCCGTAATGGATATCTTTTGATGGGAGACAGGGCCACATGACAGGTCATCCCTGTGAAGAACCAACACAGTATGAGATCTCTTCGATGATACGCGCTACCGAAGACGGAGTTCTAGGATACGGACCTCGTACGATCGATGTCTCGAGGACCAGGCAGCCGAGACAGCTCTCGAACAGCCCGCTCGGGCATGACTGGGCAGAAACAGCTACCGACGCAAAAATCCAGGGTCGGTGGATGACCCACCCCAATACGTGTTCGAACGGAGCGTTGCCTATCAGGGGGGTGATGAACCTGATGGGCAACGACGATAACCCCTGGATGGGTGTTCGGAAGGGGTGGCAGGCAGGGATGACGTGTCAACGGGCTATTGACGAGTCCCCCATCCCTACCTGTCTGTTCATTGGCAGTACTGTACAATATACTTATTGTAAAAATTCAATTATCAACAACCCACAACTAATCTTCTGCACACCTCGGGCATGGTTTCTCGTTTCTCCCAGGCTTTGCGAAGGTCTGTGGAAGAAAATACTCATAAGTTATTTTCAACGGTGACACAGTCAGTGTGGCCAGTATCCGGAGATTGTCGGGACGGATCTCGAGGGGTCGTCAGTCATCACACAGACCGCCGAGAGCGGTTTCAACACCGGATCGGAGTACGACCGCGACGACTTGACTCCTCCCCCGCGTGAACGTGGAGGAGGGAGTCAATGAACGGCGGGATTGTCTGTCACGTGGGGCACCAGTGTATGGCAGATGCGTCCACTCCCGCCAGTTCGGGAATACGGTCTGTAGAACTGAAAATACTATGGTTGATCGTTGTCATCTCCATACGATCGAGGAACTCACCACTCTTTGTCTCCAAGTGCTGAGTTTATATAATAGTTCAAATGAATACTCCCTGATTAGATTGGTGATCTGGATAGGGAAGCGGTGTATCGTCACCGTCGGCAGTGAACCAACCCAACGAAGATCAATCGTGAGAGTACCACCGTTTCGTGGGACACGACGTTGTCCAGTCCGAGATATCCCACACGGTTTTGGCACCTGACCACCTCACTCTAGATATGCCGTTCAGTGTGAGTTGGCAGACGCTCCTCGACGAACTCGAGGATCTCCCCGACGGAGCGGCGCTCGTTACACCCTTATCGCACAATCGGTTCCGAATCACCGATGTCCAGGAGCAACGTGTTATCATTAGCTTCGAAGATAACGAGCAAAAGCGACCACTCCAGCGCGATCAGTTCGAGACGCTGTACCGGCGGATCACTGATGCGCCGACTGGGTTCCAACTCGATCGGCTCCCGCCTGATGCCGACCCGTATCCGGCGGTATGGAGCCTGCATCCGCGCTTTGAGATCAACGGGGATGCTGGTGTGATCGTCGAGCAGGATGGGCCGACGTCAACGTCGACACAGCTGCTCGAGGGCGAGACTGCGCCGGAGACAGGTGACCGGGCGGAGCCCGATCTTGCTGTGTACGCCGACGCGCTCTTGCTCGTAGATGCACTCGAGCGCCACAACGTCACCACGCTAGAGGAGATGGACACGGATGCGCTGGTCAATCTGTACACGCTGCTCTCGGACGTCCAGCGCAACGCCAACGAATTGCGCCAGGACGTCGCCGACGTCCTCCTCAATCGTCTCCACCACGATCGGCCGGTCAATGGCCCGTTTGGCTCTGTCCAACGGACGACTCGACGCAACCGTACGCTCAAGGATGACGAGGAGGTGCTGGCGGCGCTCGAGGACGCTGGCATCGAGCGCAAGCGTGTCATGGGTGTCGACCGCACAAAGGTCGATGACGCGCTCGAGGTGACGGAACTGGCTGAGAGTGACGTATACGAAATCGACGAACGCGAGTACGTTCGCAAGGCTGAGGTAGACGAGGAACGCAAGCAGACGCGCCTGCAAGGTCTCAAGGAACAACTCGCTGCCACCGAAGGTGAGGAAGCCGAAGAGCTTCGTCAGGAGATAGAAGAACTCGAAGGTCGAATCGGGGAGTTGACCGAGTTCAAATCAGGGCAAGCATTTCATGCCCGTACTGGGGGTGAGCCATGACAACGAGAGATCGAGATGAAGAACGAGACGAACGAATCAATATGGAGATCATCGTCGATGCGTACACGCCCGAAGAGCAAGCGATGGGATGGCACATCTATCTGGAGGAAACGATGGATTTTCCCTTCAAAGCGCGTTGTATCGACGAACAAGAAGTTTCTCCGCTGGAGGAAGGCGAAACAGTTCGTGTAGTCGGTAAGCCCTCGTCTGAACCATCTCTCCGTCAACAGTTCGTCACCATCGAGTGGATGGATCGGGAGTTCGGCGTACCGCTGAGCCAACTGGAACCCGTAGAGGCCAGCAGTGATACCGAGCAAGCCATTGAGGACTGGCACTACTGGCTCGAACGCTGACCAGAAAGAATTACCGCTGCGAGTTCCGATCTCGCGAATGCTTTGTCACGATATCAGTACTGGAACGTGACAACCTGTTCCGGAACGCTCGGCCCTCGTAGGGGATTATTTTACTTGTGGGCCGGATATGACAAATTGCTACGGGATCGGTGAGATGCTGGCCCCGAACCACAAGGGACGGTGGACCTGCGGTGGTTCACACAGCAATGACACGGATTCCGATGGGACCTCATTGACCGGGCCACAGCCCTACAGCGAGGAAGAAAACGAGAGTTTCGCCGGTATGCTGCCGGTTCCCTCTGAGTGCGGGTTGGAACCGTGAACGCTGCACTCGGCGGAAATCCGATGGTCGGATTCCTCCGCGTGAACGCGGAGGAGGAGGTCAATCAGCAGGCTAACTCGTCGTAGATTCGCTTACGAACCGCGACGTCCTCGTCGGCGAGCGTCTGCAACAGCGCGCGCAACTCCCTCGCGGACGCCGACGCGAGTACGTCCTCCAGCGACTGGTCGCCGCCGGCGGTCTCGATGTCGCCGCTTGCCAGCACGGTTGCGACGATGTGCTTGCAGGGAACCGCGTCGTCGGGACAGCTACACCGCCCTTCGACGTACCGTCCGTCCGAAAGGGTGACCCGGACGTCGTAGGGCCGGCTGCCCTGGACCGTCGCCTGGACCACGTCGTCGACGTGCTCGAGGTCGGTCACGGCCCCGCGCTCGTAGTAGCTCCGTCCCCGGTCGTACCGGCCGGGTTCGGTCATCGACCGAAGGGCGTCCGTATCGACCGACGACGACGGCTCCCGCGTGTCGAGCCGGGGGAACTCCGCGACGACCGGATCGTCGCCCGGAATCTCGGGATCGGTCCCCCGGCGATGGATGTACCCCTGCTGTGGCCACCCGAGCGGAACCCAGTAGGCCGGATCGCTCGCGACCTCCCAGCACCGTTCGATCACGTCGACCCGGTCGTCCGGGCGGATCCCCTCGAGCGTCACCGTCCGTGGCGTTCTCCCGACGTCGATCGCGACGTCGGTCTGGTGTGTCCCGTCGTCGGCGACCCGCTCGGCGTAGTCGGCACGAATATCGCCGAACGCCTCGATGCCCGCCGCGGCGAAGCCGTGGCCCGTGCGCTCGAGTTCGAACACTAAGTCCGCATACTTGTGCTTCTCGCGGTACTTGATCAGCGGCCGGTTGCTCCCGACCAGATCGGTCGGATCGTACTCCGGGAGCGTCGTTCCGAAGACGATCGGCGTGATCGGCTGGTCGGGCGTCTCGGGGAGCCGATCGGTCTCGGGAGCGCGGTCGTCGGCCGGTTCGCCGAGTGGCGTCTCGAACAGCCGTCGACAGGCCGGACACACCCTCGCCCCGAGCCCGCGATAGATCGTCGACTCGTGGGACCGACACCAGTCACAGCTGCGGCGGGGGTCGTGGTCCACCCGGTCCCAGTCGACGTCGCGGCGGGTCGTCACGAGCTTGAGCCCCGCGATGATCCGGGACCGGCGGCGCTGGTGGCGATCCAGGACGGACCGACACGATCCACAGAGGCCGGCGTCACCGTCCTCGATGGGGGCCGGGAGGACGAGGCGCTGGTCGTCGGTGCGCCCGCGAGGGAACGAACTCCCACCCATCGACAGCGAGACCGACACCGACCCGGACCGGCCGTCGTCCGGCGTCTCCGGCGGCTCGTAGGCGACGATGTCGGTTGCCGTGACGGTTTCGTCGGGCGCGGTGTCGTCGGCGAACCGCTTCCCGTACCGGCAGCCGTCGGGACCGACGACGTGCCACTTTCCCGAGCCGGTGCGTGCGAAGGTCGGCACGGGCGAACGGACGCGGGGGAGTTGGAACAGCGTTTCGGTCGTCGACAGCGTGTTACGGAAAATTCGAGGCGAAAGCCTCGTCCTTCTGGGTGGGATGAAGCCGACCAACAGTATTCACCCGACGACGGTGGCATAGAGATTCGAGGAGGAAGCCGACCAGTGATCTCAGTCCGGCCACCCGATCGGTTTATTATGCATGAGATAATATTATCGCGTGTATAATGATCGACCGCGCCAAAGAGGTAGAGTGGCTTAGGTCACATCTCACTCGAGACGAGCGCCAGCTGCTCGTTGTGTATGGACGGCGTCGCGTTGGAAAAACTACGCTGGTGACAGAGGTCTTAGAAACTCTTCAGACAGAGTGTATATACTATCTATGCGATCAGCGTGGCCCAGCACATAATGCTAGACAGTTCGCTACCCAATGTGCAGAGGCGTTCGATGACATCCCACCCGATGTCGATGGATTTGTTGATGCATTTCAGTATCTCAAAAACCGAGTTGATGGACCATGTATTGTTGCTCTGGATGAATTCTCGTATCTGGTTGAGGCTGATGAGACGATCCCCTCTGTGTTTCAAACGATCGTCGATGAGGTGCTCGCAGACACAGAAATTTCCCTTGTTCTTCTCGGATCTTCGATCTCGATGATGGAAGAAGGCGTATTGAGTTACGAAAGCCCATTGTACGGTCGACGAACCGGACAATGGGAGTTAGCCCCGCTCTCATTCGCGGACATGCGAGGGTTTTTTCAAGACAACGATATTAACACACAAATCCAGACGTACAGTGTGCTCGGTGGAATTCCGGCATACCTAGAGCAGTTCGATCCTGAGCAATCACTGCTATCGAATATCGAGACACACATCCTCTCAAAAGGAGCGTTCCTGTATGAAGAGCCAGAATTTCTCCTTCGGCAGGAGCTTCGGGAACCAGCAACGTACATGGCTATCCTCGAGGCAATTGCTGCGGGTTCGACCCGTGTGACAGATATCGCGAACACGATCGGAAAAGATGCCAGCGGTATTTCTCGATATCTCAAAAACCTCTCGAAGTTAGCGCTTGTCGAACGGGAGACACCGGTGACTGATCCAGACGGACGTGGTGTATACCGGATCGCAGATGATTTTCTCCGGTTCTGGTTTCGGTTCGTCGCCCCGAATAAGGGAACACTCGAGCAGGGCCGAACAGCGGCAGTTCGAGACTCGCTTGCAGATTCGCTCTCGGATCATACCAGCCAGACATTTGAACACGTATGTCAGCAAGCAGTTCAGTCAGCGGCCGTTCCGGTCGATTGCTCACGTGTCGGTCGGTGGTGGTACAAGGAAGCAGAAATCGACGTCGTCGGACTCAATCCACAAACGAACACACTGCTACTCGGCGAGTGCAAGTGGACCAATACTCCTGTCGGAACCAGTTTGCTAACTGATCTCGAGGAACTTGAGGAAAACGTTCGATGGCAGGGAGATGATCGTACCGTTGAGTATGCACTGTTTTCACGTTCTGGGTTTACTGACGAGGTAAACAGCCTCGGGCGCGGTGGCCCGAGGCTTTTGTTGGTTCCCTCAACTGTGTGCTAGCACTCCCTGCTCGGCAAGCGAGCGGGATGAGGTTGGGCGGCTTACGCGCCCCGACCCGGACAGACGCACCAACCGCACCTGCGGCTGGGTTTTGTGAGTCCGGTAATCCGTAGTATTACCGTCAAGTTTCGCCTTCTCGCGCCACGCGATGTTCACCGACGCATTCCGGTCGGCGTGGTCTTGCGCCACGTCACACCCGTCGTTCGGACACCTGAACCGCCGACCCTGCCGATACCCACGCTCACCACAGCACGAACACGTCTGCGAGTTGTAGTAAGCGTCCACCGTATCCGTCGGAATCTCCCGCCACGTCGCCTTGTACGAGACGAACTTCTCGAACTTGTGGAACGGCAGTTTGTGCAACCGGCGGTTCATATACGACCCGTACTGCATCTCCTCGCGGATACCACTCATATCCTCGAACACGATAACCGGGTTCGGGAACTGCTCTGCGAACTCTACGACAGCACGGGAAAGACGGTGCAACACCCACTCGGTGAATCGCTCTTCTTTGTCACTGAGTTTCTGGTGGATGCTCGTCTTGCCGTGTTCCTGACAACGTTTCGTAATGGTGTGGTAGCGTTGGCGTTCCTGCTTCACCCGTCCGTAGTCGAGGACGAGCGTGCCCTTCGTTCGCATCGTGTCGCGGTCAAGGGCGGTGAGAGCGACGTTGCGCTCGTTGATGTCCACACCGACTACCGTATCGGCGGTATCGGGTTCGGGCACGTCGAACTCGCGTGTGACCGTGACGTGTAGGCAGTACACGCCATCGCGGTACAGGAGTTCGGCCTGCCCCACATCCACCTCATCCGACGTGATAGCGTCTCGAAGTTCCTCCATCGCGCCCGGTTCACCGCGAAGATGGCCCTTCACCTTCTTGTAGGGTTTCGGGCTGATGCGGAACTGGACGCGGTTCGTGTTGTCGTTCACGGTGAGGCGGTAGCCTTCCGTGTGCGCCATCACAAGCGGGTATGCACCAGATTTGTCCGTACTCGGCGGCGTCGGCTTCCCGCCGTCAGGGTCATCCTGTTCTTCCCACCAGTCTTTGAGTGATTGGTAGGAGTCCCACGTCTGGAGGGCTTTGCCGACGACAGCACACTTGTTGTTCCGTAAGAAGTCGTCGCGGTCAACCTCCTTCTGTATCTCGGTGCGATTGTACCCTTGTTGTTTGAGGCGGATGGTTTGGTTGAAGATCTCGCGTGAGGCGAGACGGGCGTCGTGAAGCCACGATCGTTCACCAGACGCTATGTGGAGGCGCGTCTGGATCGTCTTCGTGGCTTCTTCACCCATGCTTTGATAATCGTTCCAGACTGTCATAAATGTAGGGATTAGGGATGGAGGAGTACCGCAGTCACGCACATTCGGTTAGTTCCAGCAAGTATCATTTCGTGTGGTGGCCGAAGTATAGACACCCTGTTCTCGGTGTGGTCGAGGAGGACGTGAGAGAGTTGTTTGCGGAGACTGCCGACCACTTCGGCCACGAGATTTTGGCGTTGGAGATTGCAGACGACCACATTCATCTGTTCGTGCAAACAGACCCGAAACATAGCCCTGCTGAGGTAGCACGGCAGTTCAAGTCGTACTCTGGAAAGCACTTGCTGGAACGGTATCCCGAGATTCCTGAGTCGTATTTCTGGGGCGGTTGATTCTGGAAGGTCGGATACTACGTGGGAACGACGGGAGCAGTATCGGAGGAAGTGGTTGGACGGTATATCGAGGAGACGGGACATACGCCGGAGTGACGCGCTTCACCCCCGCCCACGGTGGGGCGGGGAACTCGCGCTGCTTTTCGTTTAGAAACGCTTGTGTCCGAACGTTCGGATCCCTATCTGTATACTCCCGAGGAACTCGCCACTCTCTTTGTATCCAGTTGATGACATTACGTGAGAATGTTAGTTTTCGACCCGTTTTCGAGGAGTGGATCGGTGTGGCCACCGGTATCGGAGATACCAGACGCAGATGGCAAGCAGTGTTGCGATGATCGCGGGCCATCGATCGCTGCTCCGGTAGTGGTTGGGCGACGGGAAGTGATACCCAGAGAGCGGCCAGAGCACGTCGTACGAGTAGCCCGAGGCGTTGACGAGCGCCATATCCAGCACGTGGTGGGATGCAGCCCCAATTAGGAAGAGGGCGATCGCCTGGGCTCGATACTGGGGTGCGAGGACGAGTGCACAGAGCACGGCCATGAGAACGGCGACCCCGAGGGTGTGGAGTGGGTCCCACGAGAACGGGATGCCAAGCGTCGTTGCGACTGCGGCATCGGGGACGACGAGGTTGATTTTGACAACGTCCGGTGCGATCGCGCCGAGCACGACGAGCGAGACGTGGGCTGGCCGCAGCCAGTCGACCCACCAGGAGAGACCGACGCCGATGATGAAGCCGGTGAGGGCGTGAGTGAAGACGTCCGCCATCAGTCGTCACCTCGAGTCGAGTCAGGCGTCTGCTGCGTGTGGGTTCGGTCAGGGAGTGACAGCGGTTGCTCTCGTGGGACGAAGGCGAGTTGCATGCGGTCGAATCGCCAGTGGCGGACGAAGTGGCCAAGCGCGAAGATGCCGCCGATGAACGAGATGACGTACATGTAATAGGCTTCCCAGGGCTCTCGGGTTATCGTCCGGTCGGCATCGAGTGTATCCGTCTCCTCGAGTGTCCCGAACGCTGTGAGTTCATCACCGGGCTCGAGTGGGTCGTCCGTGGTCTCGAGGGCGGCGTTTGCGTTCAGGATTGTGACAGTGGGCGCCTCCGGGTGGTCCACCTCGAGGACGACCGGGTCAGTGGCGGTGACCTCGCCCTCAAGTGTGACCAGCTGGCCGACGTAGGCGTCGGGATTAGGGGCAACCTGATCTTCGTCGGGATAGTCGTTCAGTTCCGGTTGGTACGATGGTTGTGTGCCGTACCAGACCAACAGTCCAAAGAGGGCTCCGAGAAGGAGGAGAATCAGAAGGAGTCTGCCGCGGTGATTGGAGAGCTCATCGATCATCGCATTCGATTCTCTAGTTGCTCTGTGATAGGGATTCTGAAATCGTTCACTTCAGTACTGGTCGTATGGGTTTGCTGTGAGCGATACGACTCACATCGTTTGTGTCGAGGCCATACTCGAGGAGGATCCTCAAATTCGGATATCGGGAGGTTGGATTGCCTCTTATCGTCGTTGTGGTGGGCCGACCGAAGCGGCAGCGGCTGCCACCATCCCGAAAATGGTTGCGACAGCGGCGACCAATCCCACCACGGTTCCAGGCGAGAGGAAACCTCAGCGGTTACGCCGAGGAGGATGTCATTCTTTGTGGATCCGATACCACTCGATGGTCTGCTCGAGTCCTTCGCGGATCGAGACGGAGGGTTCGTAGTCGAGGTGCTCCTTGGCTTTCGATATATCCGCTTCGGAGTGGTCGATATCGCCCGTTCGGGCCTCCGTGTGGACGATATCCGAGTTCGTGTCGGTAATGTCCTGGATGAGTTCGGCCAATTCGCGGATCGTAATCGACTCACCGGTCCCGATGTTGTAGACCTCGCCGACCGCATCAGTGGTTGCGGCTTTCCGATTGGCCTGGACGACGTCGTCGATGAAGACGAAATCGCGGGTCTGGTCGCCGTCGCCGTGGACCGTGATGTCCTCGCCCGAGAGCGCCTGATCGATGAAGACGCTGATGACGCCGCTGTAATCGCCGGCCACCTGTCCGGGACCGTAGACGTTGAAATAGCGGAGCGCAATCGTCTCGAGGTCGTAGAGGTCGTGGTACAAGCGGGCGTAGTGGTCGATGGTAAGTTTGTCGAGACCGTATGGGGAAGTTGGGTTCTTCGAATGAACTTCCGTAATCGGTACGTGGATAGGATGCCCGTAGATCGCCGCACTCGAGGCGAGGACGATACGTGCGTCCTGTTTTCGTGCAACCTCGAGGAGCGACAGTGTTCCGTCGACGTTAATTTCGTGACTTGTGAGTGGCGTTTCGATCGATTGCTGGACGCTCACAAGCGCCGCTTCATGAAAGATGATATCGATCTCGTCGGTTGCCTGAACGAGCGTGTCCTCGTCCCGAAGGTCACCTTCGAAGAGGATCGCTTCATCAGGAATATTTTCCCGTTGGCCCGTGGTCAAATCATCGAGAATGCGAACTCCGCTTGCCGAATCGAGTGCAGTTGCGAGATGACTCCCGATAAAGCCAGCACCCCCCGTGATTACCACCGTTTGATCAGTTAACTCACCTGAGCGCATAGCGACACGTGACGCTACTCTCTCTAAGAGTTTCTGATTCCCAATTACTTTCTTTTTGAATAGTTCGTTTAGGATACCCTCACGCTGTATTGCAGTTCCAACACTTAAACAGCGAATTTGAAAACCAGAGGTTATTAGTGGGTTGGATCGACAGTAACTTTCAGTAGAAATATCGGTTTAATGGTGTATCTGTGAAATGGATGGTTCAAATAATACAGAAGTAACAACAGAGTCGGACGGTGATCCAGGGGCGACAGTTGGATACGAGTACGATTCGGACTCGAGTCCGCCAGTACTCGGAGACGCTGCGGCGATTCGGGCAGGGACGATTATCTACAACGACGTCGTAATCGGGGATGGGTTTTCGACGGGCCATCACGCGCTGGTTCGCGAACTAACCGACATTGGGGATGACGTCCTCGTCGGCACGAACGCCGTGATCGATGGCCGGTCGACGATCGGGTCACACGTAAGCCTGCAGACGGGAGTGTACGTCCCGTCACAGACCGAAATCGGAGATAACGTCTTTCTCGGGCCACACGCGGTACTGACAAACGATCCGTACCCGATTCGGCAAGATGTCGAGTTAGCAGGTCCGACGCTCGAGAACCACGTCTCAGTGGGCGCGAACGCGACGATTCTCCCCGGTGTAACCGTCGGGCGTGGCTCGTTTATCGCAGCCGGCGCCGTCGTCACCGAAGATGTGCCGGAAGAAACATTAGCTCTCGGTGCACCAGCGAAACATGAACCATTACCTGACTCTCTTCAGGGGGGCAACGACATCTAATGATACCAATCGCGGATCCAGAACTGGGGGAAGAAGAGACAGATCGTGTTGAGGACGTCCTCGACAGCGGCATGCTCGCGGACGGACCCGAAGTTCGTGAGTTCGAAGCCGAGTTTGCCGCCTACTGTGGCACTGATCACGGCGTCGCAACGTCGAACGGCACGACGGCCTTACACGCGGCGCTTGAAGCACTCGAGATCGGCGACGGCGATCGCGTCCTGACGACGCCGTTTTCGTTCATCGCAACGGCCAACGCGATCCGACTTGCCGGCGCGGAGCCGGTCTTTGCGGATATCGATCCCGCAACCTACAATCTCGATCCCGACGCGGCGTGGGAGATCGCTCGTGAGGAGGCCGTCGATGCGATCGTCGTCGTCCATCTGTACGGGCTCCCAGCCGCAATGGAGGTGTTTCGGGATTTGGCTGATGATCTCGGCGTACCGTTAATCGAAGACGCTGCGCAGGCCCACGGAGCAGAGTACGACGGTGATCGCGTCGGATCGATCGGCGACGTCGGCTGTTTCTCGTTTTACCCGACGAAGAACATGACGACCGGCGAGGGCGGGATGGTCACGACGGATCGTGCGGATCTCGTCGACCGCCTCGAGCAGTTCATCAACCACGGCCGAACTGACTCCTACGACCATGCATCCGTCGGGCACAACTTCCGGATGACCTCGATTGCAGCGGCGATCGGTCGCGCACAACTCGAGCGACTGCCGGAATTTATCGACCAGCGACGGGCGAACGCAGTGCGGCTGACCGAGGGGATTGCAAACGACGTGGTAACGTGTCCGGTCGAACCCGCTGACGCGACACACGTCTATCACCAGTATACGATTCGGACCGAGAACCGCGACGACCTCGTCGATTATCTCGAGGACCACGGCGTCGGCGCCGGCGTCTACTATCCGACCTGTATCCACGAGCAGCCGGCCTACGATGACGTGAGCTGTTCAGCGCCCGAGGCGGAGGGTGCTGCAGCGGAGGTACTATCGCTGCCCGTGCATCCGAACGTGACTGCGGACGATCTCGACCACATTATCGAGGTGATCAACGACTATGACCACTGATACGCGACGGATCGACGTCGGTGTGATCGGCGTCGGCTCGATGGGGCAACATCACGCACGTGTCTACGATGAACTCCCGGGAGCGAACCTCGTGGGAGTCTCCGACGTTGACGTCGAGCAAGCACAGGAGGTTGCAGCGAAACACGACACCGAGGTGATGGCACGTGACGAGTTATTACGCGTCGTCGATGCAGTGTCGGTCGTCGTCCCGACGCAGTATCATTACGATCTCGTGACGACGTGTCTCGATGCGAACGTCGCGACGTTCGTCGAGAAGCCAGTGCTTGGTGATCTGGAACGGGCCGACGAGTTGCAGTCTCGAGTCGAGCGGGCCGACGTGCCGGTTCAGGTCGGGCACATCGAGCGGTTCAATCCGGCTGTGCAGGCCCTCGAAGAGATCATTTCGGATCTCTCGGTAGTGAGTATTCGCGCCCAGCGGCTGGGGCCGGAACCGAACCGGGAGATCGAGGACAGTGCCGTGCTCGATCTGATGATCCACGATATCGATATCGTGCTGTCGTTACTTGGTCGGGAACCGATCTCGGTACACAGTGCCGGCGTCGAGGGTAATCGGCACGCCTCGGCGCTGCTCGAGTTCGATGGCGGGACGATGGCGTCGTTGACCGCGAGTCGGAAGACCCAGCGGAAGGTTCGGACGCTGGAGGTCACCGCGGAGGAGTGTTTCGTCGAGGTCGACTATCTCGATCAGTCCGTCGAGATCCATCGGGACTCGGTCCCGGAGTACATCGAGGAGAACGGCGACGTCCGATTCAAACACGAGAGCATCGTCGAACGACCACAGATTTCGAACGGCGAACCGCTGCGGAAGGAACTGGAGTCGTTCGTCGAGGCAGTGGACTCCCATCGTGTTCCTGAAGTTACGGTCTCGGATGGGCTAGCAGCCCTGGAAGTCGCCCTCGAGATCGAAAACACTGCACTGGAGGCGTCCGTTGGCCGGGTGGTTGCGAATGACTGAGGCTCGATCGACCGTCGACTCGCTGTATGGGGCAGCTGCCGAACAGGAGGTACAGCGTGAGGCGTTCCTGAACGGTGACGTGCCAGTTGCCGTGTACGGGCTGGGCAAGATGGGGTTGCCGTTGGCGTCGGTGTTCGCCGACGTCTCCGGCAACGTCGTGGGCGCCGATATCGACCCCGACGTGGTGGCGACGGTGAACAGTGGTGGTTGTCACGTCAAACGCGAGCCCGGCCTCGAGGAGTTAGTTGGTTCGGTCGTGAGCGAGGGTGCGCTCGAGGCGACGACAGAGCCCTCCGAGGCAGCCTCGCGGGCATCGATCCACGTCGTGATCGTCCCGACGCCAATCACTGACGAGAAGGAGCCAGATCTCGCGATTTTGGATGCTGTGATCGAGGACATCGGGGCGGGTCTCGAGTCGGGTGATCTGGTGCTGATCGAGTGTACTGTTCCTCCCCAGACGACTACACAGCGGGTGGTGTCGCGGTTAGAAGAGGGTTCTAGGTTAGAGGTTGGTGAGTTCGGGGTGGCGTTCTGTCCCGAACGAACGTCCTCCGGGCGAGCGCTCGAGGACATCCGCGGTGCGTATCCGAAAGTCGTCGGTGGTGTGGATTCGGAAAGTACGCGAGCTGCGGAAGTCGTGTACGAGGCGATCAACTCAGAAGGCGTATTGACGGTCTCGGACGCGACGACCGCAGAATGCGTGAAAGTGTTCGAAGGGTTGTACCGGGACGTCAATATCGCGCTGGCCAACGAGCTGGCGCGGTTCACCGACGAGTTGGGTGTTGATGTGAACGAGGCCATCGAAATCGCGAACACCCAGCCGTTCTGTGACATTCACGACCCTGGTCCGGGCGTTGGGGGACACTGTATTCCGTACTATCCCTACTTCCTGATCGAGCCCTTCGAGACAGAGACGTCGTTGCTCGAGACCGCACGCGCGGTCAACGACGCGATGCCCTCTTTTACCGTTGAGAAGGTACGGGAGGGCCTCGAGGCCGACGGGAAGTCCCTGGCGGAGTCGACGGTGGTCGTGCTGGGGTTGACCTACCGACCAGGCGTCGAGGAGATCCGGGCATCGCCGTCGATCCCGGTCTCGGAGCAGTTGTCGGACGCAGGGGTCGACGTCTATGGTGTCGATCCGATGCTGGATTCGGTCGAGGAGTTCGCCTTGGACCAGGTCGAGCTGGATGAGGTGGCGGAGCTCTATCCGGACGCCGTCGTGATGGTGACCCCCCACGAGGAGTTCGATGACATAAACTGGGGAGAGTTTCATCGCAACGATAATGACCTCTCAGTCGTAATTGACGGCCGAGATACGCTTGCTGGGAAGGAGATCGAGGCACCCGTCTACACGATCGGCGGTGGTGGCAAACTCGGTGACTCCGGACGAGGTGGGAACCGATGAGTGAAGGGCAGCGATCGACTGGCGACGGGATCCAGGCAACGCCCAAGAGCGGCTACGCCAACATCTGCGTCGTCGGCCTCGGCTATGTAGGCCTGCCGCTCGCGTCGGCGCTCGACCGGGCCGGTCACGACGTCAGCGGTTATGACGTCGACCCGGAGAAGGTGAGGACGCTCGAGCGGGGCACCGACCCAACTGGCGACGTCGGCGACCGGGCGATCCGCGACGGCGACATCGCGTTCACGACCGATCCCGCGCTGATCGCCGACGCCGAGTACGTGATCGTCGCGGTGCCGACGCCGGTCGACGACCTCGAGAAGCCGAACCTGACCCTCGTCGAGAGCGCCGGCCGGACCGTCGGGGAACACCTCCAGCCCGGCGCGATAGCGATCTTGGAGTCGACGGTGTATCCGGGCGCGACTCGCGAGGAGTTCGTCCCCGCAATCGAGGAGACCTCGGGACTGACCGCCAGCGAAGAGTTCGGCGTTGGTTACTCGCCCGAACGGATGGTTCCGGGCGACGACGAGCACGGACTCGCGAACGTGGTGAAGATCGTGAGCGCACTCTCCGAGGCAACCCTCGACGAGGTGGCGGCACTGTACGAGACTGTCGTCGACGCCGGCGTCCACCGGGCGCCGACAATCGAGACCGCCGAGGCCGCCAAGGTCGTCGAGAACACCCAGCGCGATCTCAACATCGCGCTGGTCAACGAGCTCGCGGTCGCCTGCGAGCACCTCGACCTGGATACGGACGCCGTCCTCGAGGCCGCCGGGACGAAGTGGAACTTCCACGACTACAGCCCCGGACTCGTCGGGGGCCACTGCATTCCGGTGGATCCGTTCTACCTCATCTACGAGACCGAACAGCACGGCTTCTCGCCGGAGCTCATCCAGAAGGCCCGCGAGGTCAACGAGTACGTGCCGACCCACGTCGGTGAAATGACGATCAAGGCCCTGAACGAGGCCGGGAACGTGCTCCGGGACAGCCGGGTGCTCGTGCTCGGGCTAGCGTACAAACCGAACGTCGGCGACATCCGGACCTCCGCGATCGGGGGGACCATCGATGCTCTTGAGGAGTACGGCGTCGAGGTCGTCGGCTTCGATCCGCGAGCTGAGGACGACGCCATCGTCGACGAGTTCGGCATCCCGGTCCAGGAGGAACTGGACGCCGAGGGCTTCGACGGGCTCGTGATTGGGACGCCCCACAACGAGTTCCACGGGCTCAATTTCGACGACCTGGCTTATGAGATGACTGAGAGCCCAGTGCTTGTCGACGTTGACGGAACGTTCGAATCGCGAGTGACTGACCACGATTTCGTCTACAACCACCTCTGATGTACCGGGAGCACTCAATCGGGGTCGTGATCCCCGCCTACAACGAGGAGGGCTTCGTGGGCGGCGTGATCCGGGAGATGCCCGATTATGTTGATCGGCTGTTCGTCGTCGACGATTGCTCGACCGACGGCACCTGGGACGAGATCCGCGAAGCAGCTCGCGAGGACGCCAAGGAGACGGAGCTGACGTACGACGATGACAGCGAATCGGAGGAACGCGGGGATCCCATAGACGCAGACGAGCCGGTCGCCACCGACGGCGGGACCTCGATGCTTGAGCGGCGGGCCGAGGTCCACAACCCGGTCGGTCGCGTCGTCCCGATCGCCCACCGCGAGAACCTGGGTGCCGGCGGGGCGATCAAAACGGGCTACTTGGCTGCACTTGAGTACGAAATGGATGTCACCGCGACCGTCGATGGCGACGGCCAGATGGACCTCTCGCAGCTTCCCAAGCTGCTCGACCCGATTGTCGAGGGAGAGGCCGACTACGCGAAGGGCAACCGGCTGCTGTACAAGGAGTTCCGCAACGAGATGCCCGCCTTCCGCTTTTTCGGAAATTCGATCCTGACATTCCTCACCAAGATCGCCTCGGGCTACTGGAAGACGATGGACCCCCAGAACGGCTACACCGCCATCTCAGGATACGCGCTCGAGAACGTGGGCATCCAGGGGATGTACGAGTATTACGGCTACTGCAACGACATCCTGGTGAAGCTGAACGCCAAGGGGATGCGCGTGGCCGACGTCGCGATGCCGGCGGTGTACGGCGACGAGGAGTCCTCGATCACGTACCGGACCTACATCCGGAAAGTCTCCTGGATGCTACTGAAGAACTTTCTGTGGCGGCTCAAAGTGAAGTACCTCGCGCTGGACTTCCACCCGCTCGCGCTGTTCTACCTGTTCGGGGCCGGAATGGCGACGCTCGGATTGCTCGGAGGAGGGTGGTCGATCTACGCGAAGATCACGTTCGGCGACTCGCTGTTCCTCCGCGGGACCGCGAGTCTGCTGATGTTCTCGCTCGGTAGTATGTTCGTCATGTTCGCGATGCTATTCGACATGCAGGCAAACGAGCACAAGGAGGTGCAGGTGCGTGAGTGAGCAACTCGCCTGCATCACGCTTGACCTCGAGAACGACTGGTATTTCGACAAACCCGGATACGACCATCTGACCCTCGAGTACGTTGACGACTACGTCGAACTGATCCAGGACCTCGACGTCCCGGTGTCGTTCTTCGTGGTCGGACGGACCCTCGAACGGTTCCCGGAAGTGATCGACGAACTCGATACGCAACTCGACTGCGAATTTCACCTGCACTCCTACCAGCACGACACGTCCAAAGACTACGACTTCCGGACCGAGATTCGTCGAGGGGTCGACGCGTTCGAATCACACTTCGGAGCGGAGCCGACCGGTTACCGAGCACCGCAAGGGAACATCGAACCCTACGAACTCGAGGTCCTCGAGGAGGAGGGGTTCGCGTTCGACTCCAGCATCTTTCCGTCGTACCGACCGGGAGTCTACAGTAACCTCGATAAGCCCCTCACGCCGTACCGACCCGACGTGGTCGACGAGTTGCTGGAGTTCCCGATCGGTGCCACGCCCCGAACCCGGATCCCGCTCTCCCACAGCTACCTGAAACTCCTCGGGCGCCCGTTCCAGGCGTACATGCGACGTGCCACGCTGCCGCCAGTCGTGGTCTACAACACTCACCTGCAGGACATCTACCGGACGGACTCTCACGGAAACCTGGGCCAGCCCAAGCGGTTCCTGTTCGAACGAAACATGGATCGGTCCGAGGAACTCCTCCAGTGGAGCGTCTCGCTGCTGCGAGAGAAGGGGTACTCCTTCGGGACGATGACCGACATCTACGAGACGCACGCGGAGTCGAAGGGAACTGTTCTGACCTACGACGAGGAGGAAGTCGAATCGGAATCCGTGACGGACGGAGACGACGACGAGGTAGCAGAGGAATCCGATTCCCACCACTCCACGGAGCCAGGTAAGGCATGACGGCAGACCCGAACGTAGATACCGTTACTGGACGAGAGGACGAGGTACTCTCGTTGCTCAACGAGGCGTACGACGATTGGGGTGACGAGGAGTACTTCCGATGGAAGTACGACCAGTATCCCGAGTACGATCCGGAAGAACATACGTTCGCTGTCGTCGACGACGAACTGGCGGCGTTCCGCCGGGTGTTCCGCAAGGAACTCGTCTACGAAGGTGAGTCAGTGACGACGTTCGTTCTCGGTGACACCGCAGTCGCTCCGGACCACCAAGGACAGGGGCTCTACTCGAACCTCCACGAGAGAACCACCAACTACTGCGAGGACGTCGGAGCCGAAGCCACGATCACGTACAACAACGCCGACAACGTCACGTTCAAGGCCAACCGGAAACGGGGCTGGGAGTTCAGTGTGTTGCCGCTTCGGTTGTACGTACACTCGTACGAGACGGTGCTGAGCCAGTACGCCGAGATGGCGTTGCCCGACGGTACGGCTATCGACCCCGTGGTCGATCGAATCGGAGATCGGTTCGTACTCGAAGTCGACGGCCGGCGGGTTCCGATCGCGTCGATTTTCGGGACCGAACGCACGCCCGACAGTCTTCGGCTCGAAGTCTCGGCGTCACCTCGCGCAGTCGCGAGGTTCGTGGAGGCAGCAAGCAACGGGCAGATTGCGCGAACGATCCCGACCGCTGCGCGGTTGTTCGCCAGTGGCGACCTCTCCCTGACCGGGGGTGGGAATCGAGCGCCCTCCAACGGTCGGGCCGACGGCGTCGACGTTCTCGAACCGGATGCAGTATCGGACGAGGAACGGGAGACCATGGTCGAGCTGCATCGGCTCTCTCGCGCAGGTGCGCCTACCTTCAGGCGCGACCTTCATGACGTGGAGCACCTACTATCGTACCCCGGCGCAGACGTACTCGTCGCACGCCAAGACTCCGATATCGTCGGATTCGCCGTCGTCGGACCCTACGAGAACGACGGCGTTCTCGAGGCGCGCGTGCTCGATCTGGTCGCCCCCTCCGAAACAATCTACCGCCGACTAGTGACGCGAATCGAGCGCCACACGGCTACTGCAGGCTACGATCTGCTCGTGATGATGTCAGATCGAGATCCAGGAGCGGAGTGGGCGTCGATCGAACGCCAGACGATCATGTGGAATCGATGTGGCGACAGCCGATCGGTCCCCGCCGATCGTCTATTCCCTCCAACGATCGGTATGTACGACGTTTTGTGATATACATGAGACATTCGACCAACTACGAGGCCGTTTCGAAGCAACGATGGAGGACGAACCAATGAACGTCCTCTTCTGTGCGAGTCACCCGGCTCACGTGCACCTGTTCAAGAACGCGATCGACCAGCTACGACGAGACGGCCACGAGGTGCTCGTGGCGTCGCGGGAGAAGGACCTGACCATCGATCTGCTGGAGGCCTACGAACTCCCGCACCAGCCGCTCTGGAGGGAGGGAGGCTCCCTGATGGGCCACGGGGTCGAGCTGGTAAAGTACGAGGTGCGGTTGCTGAGGCTTGCGAGACAGTTCGACCCGGACGTCGTCGTGAGCCGGCTCAATCCGGCGGCGGCACACGTCTCGAGCGTGCTTCGATGCCCGAACGTCGTCTTCGACGACGACAGCGAGGTCGCCCAGCTCGTCGGCAAACTCACAAACCCGTTCTCGGACGTGATCTGCACGCCGGCGGACTTCGAGGTGGACCTGGGGTCGCGGCAGCGACGCTACGACGGTTTTCACGAACTGGCCTACCTCCACCGCGACTGGTTCGAGCCCGATCCGTCCGTGCTCTCGGAGTTCGGGATCGACGTCGACGAGCAATATTTCGTCCTCAGGTTCGTCTCCTGGGGCGCACACCACGACGTGGGACAGGGCGGGCTCTCGCGGGAGATGAAACGGACGATCGTCTCGGAACTTGCAGAACGGGGATCCGTCTACATCACCTCGGAAGATCCGCTCCCGGACGAGTTCGAGGAGTACCGGCTGCCGATTCCGCCGGAACACATCCACCAGCTACTCTATCACGCTGACCTCTACGTCGGCGACTCCCAGACGATGGCGACCGAGGCGGCGGTGCTGGGAACTCCTAGTGTTCGGTCCAATACGTTCGCCGGCGGCGACGACATGAGTAACTTTGTGACGCTGGAGGAGGAGTACGACCTGCTGTACTCGACGGGCGACGAGGACCGGGCGCTGGAACTCGTCCGGGATTTGAGTACGCGGACGGATATCCAAGAAGTGTGGAAACAGAAACGAAATAAATTACTTGACGACAAGATAGATGTCACACAATTCATGCTCGACGTGATCGCGGAGGTGGGCGAATGAAGGTCTGTTCTGTCGTCGGCGCCCGCCCACAGTTCGTCAAAGCGTTCGCCGTCTCTCGCGAACTTCGGACGGATCATGAAGAGATTCTGGTTCACACGGGCCAGCACTACGACGAGGAACTCTCGGACGTCTTCTTCGACGAACTCGGGATTCCAGAACCCGACTACAACCTCGGAGTTGGTTCCGACACGCACGGCCGACAGACCGCCGCGATGCTCGAAGGGATCGAGGAAATTATCGAGACGGAGGGGCCAGACGTCGTCTTGCTCTACGGCGACACCAACTCCACGCTGGCGGGAGCGATAGCCGGAGCGAAGATCGATCCCCTGGTGGCCCACGTCGAAGCTGGACTGCGGAGCTACAACCGGGACATGCCCGAGGAGATCAACCGGGTGCTGACCGACCACGCGTCGGACCTGCTGTTCCCGCCGAGCGAGTCGGCGGCGGCGACACTCGCCGAGGAGGGGATCACAGAGAGAGTTCACGTCGTCGGCGACGTGATGTACGACTCGATCCTGTGGGCGCGAGAGGTCGCTGCGGAAGAGTCCGAGGTACTGGACGACCTGGGGGTCTCGGAGGGCGAGTTCGTCCTCTCGACGGTCCACCGGGCGAACAACACCGACGAGCCAGATCGACTCGAGTCGATCCTGGATGGGATCTCGGCGGCGCCACTGCCCGTCGTGTTACCGGTCCATCCGCGGACCGAGAACAAACTCCAGGAGCACGGGCTGTGGGAGCGAGCCAGGAGCGAGCTCGAGGTGATCGATCCGGTGGGCTACCTGGACTTCGTCCGTCTGCTCGACGCCGCCGAACGGGTCGCGACGGACTCCGGCGGCGTCCAGAAGGAGGCGTTCTACCTCGACACTATCTGCGTGACGATGCGCGACGAGACGGAGTGGATCGAGACCGTCGAGAGCGACTGGAACGTGCTCGTCGGCGCGGACCATGAGGCGATCGAGAAGGAGCTCTCGACGAATCGGTATCTGGAGGAGAAGCCGTCACCGTACGGGGACGGGAGCGCAGCTGAGGAGATTGTGACGGTGATCGAAGAAGCGTTACAACCGACGACAGAAGCGAGGTCGGTCGAGGATGCTTGAGGACTACGAATTTGCCCTCTGTCTCACCCACGATGTCGACAGGGTGTACAAGACGTTCCAGTCGCCGTTCTACGCGGTACGGGATCGCGACCCGTCCCACCTCCGGTCGCTAGTGAGTTCCGAGCAACCGTACTGGCAGTTCGAGGAAATCATGGAGTTAGAAGAGGAACTCGGGGTCCGATCATCGTTCTACTTCCTGACCGAGAAGGATCTATTTCGCGACAAGGGGCCACGTGACTGGGTGAAACCGAAGAACTGGAAGCTGTTTGCGGGTCGGTACGACATTACAAACGAGGAGCTAGTCGACGTGATCCGGTCACTAGATCAGGGCGGTTGGGAGGTCGGGCTACATGGCTCGTACGAGTCGTACACTGATCCGGAGCGGCTTCAGTACGAGAAGGAGACACTTGAGGACATAGTTGGTCATGAAATAACCGGCGGGCGGCAGCACTATCTGAACCTGAACGAGCCCGAGACGTGGGAGTACCACAGAAAGATCGGACTGCAGTACGACGCCAGTCTGGGCTCAACCTCCGAGTTCGGGTTCCAGCACGCCCACAAACCGGTCAGACCATTCAACGACGAGTTCGTCGTATTTCCACTGACAGCGATGGAGGTCGCAGTCATGGATGGGGGCCTCGAGGTGGCGAAAAAACGGGTGGAACGGCTACTGGAGAAAGCAGTCGAGCAGCACGCAGTGATAACTGTACTGTGGCATCCGCGCTTTTTTAACGACGACGAGTTTCCGGGATATCGTCAGTTGTATCGGTGGTTGATCCGCAACGCTCAGAAACGAGATGCCTGGATCGGTTCGTGTGAGAAGCTGTACGAGGGGTACCTGAACTAACAATGACAATAGATGTCGTACCGGTGACGCCCGAAGAACGTGCTAATTGGAACGAGTTCGTCGCGGAGTCTCCCCAGGGAACGATCTATCACCGCATCGAGTTCCTTGAGGTTCTCGCCGACCATGCGGCGGCTGATCTCCACCTGCTGATCGGCTACAAGAGCGAGGAGCCGCGAGGAATCTTCCCGATCTTTGAGCAACGGAAGGGGCCACTTCGACTCGTCACCTCACCACCACACGGTCTGGGGGTTCCGTATCTCGGCCCGTTGCTGCTGAACTACCAAAAGATGAAACAGCGGAAGACAGACCTGTCCAACAAACGCTTCGTGGAGGGTTGTCTCGAGTGGATCGAAGAAACGATTGATCCCCACTACAGTCGGATCGTGACCTCGTGGCGGTTCGACGATCCGCGTCCGTTCGATTGGAACGGATACGACATCGATCCGAAACACACCTATCGGATCCCAGCGGGAGATGAAGACGAATTGATGCGGCACGTAACCAAGAGCGCTCGACGATCGATCAAACGTAACCAAGACGCGAATGTAGTCGTCAACCGCGACGACCAAGATGGACTTGGATTCGTATACCGAACGCTGGAACGGCGATACGATGAGCAGGATCGAACGTTCACTCCACCACTCTCGTACTTGCGGGATCTCGACGACGCCTTGCCAGCAGACTCGGTTAGAACCTATGTCGCCGAACTTGACGCAGAACCGATCATGGGGCGGGTCGTCCTGCAGACGGACGGATGTGCGTCGTTTTGGAAAGGCATGGCCGCCGCGAAGAACCGCCGACGGACGGTGCCGGTGGGAGATCTGCTGAACTGGCAGACGATGGTCGACGCTATCAATCACGGTGCCGACGAGTTCGACCTCGTCGGCGCGAACACACCACGTCTCTGCCGGTACAAGGGCAAGTTCAACCCGGCCCTCGAACAATACTACGTAGCTGAACGTACGGCTCGCGGCGTAGGGACTGCAATTGACTTCTACAAACGGTGGTTGGCGTGAGTGAACTCGAGCGCTCCAGAAAAGACCATCTTAGCAGTATTACCGTAGGGGTTCTTTGCGACCCATATCTTAAAGAGTGGGAAGCAAATGCATTAAATCAACTTCTCGAATCGGAGTGTGTTGAAATATCCACAGTTGTGGTTGACGCATCTGAACAAGCTACTGGTAGGGAAGAAGCAAAGGCAATCAATAATGCAGTATCATGGTCAAAAGTGAAAATTGGGTTTGAATCCATTATTCGGAAAAGAATCTGGGCACTCGTGTTATTGGAAAGAGAGATTGTAAATATGTTAGAGAAGGAAAAATCTCTCAGATCCAGAACACCTGTTGAAAATGAAGAATTTTATAAAGCCGGAAATACACATTATGTAAATCCGGTTGGGGAGAGTAAATGGACTGAGTTCCCGCCAAACATAATTGAGTTAATTGAAGATGAATGTGATATCGTTGTCCGGTTCGGATTTGGACTAATCCGAGGAGATATTCTAGAAGCCGCCGAATATGGTGTGCTTAGTTATCACCCTGCAGATGTGAAAAGGTACAGAGGTCTCGGTCCTGTAATGGCGTATTTCGATAACCAAGCCGAAATACGACCGACTCTTCAAAGACTGAATGAAAAAGTTGACCGTGGCGAGATAATATGCCAAGGCTGTGTCAATATTTCTGAAACAGACACATTGTGGGATGTCTATGAAAAAGTCTATGACAGTCAAGAGAGTCTTTTAGCCGAAGGTGTTAAAAAGGCGGCTTCGGCAGATTTTCAACCCGAAAAGCCCGAAGAGTTAGGCGATTACAATCCGTTAGATAAAACATATGAGTGTGAGATTGCGTCAACTGTGCTTTTGAAGAACATGGTGTCTAGAGTGAGGCGATACCAATGAAGGTTCTGTCAATTGTTACTAACGAATATGCAACTTTCTATCAAAAACAAGTTGATTCATTAGAAGACAAAGGGTGCGAAGTCAAAAGTATATCGCCAACGGGCCAAAGCCCAGATCGTATGGAAAGAAAAGCAATATCAAGAAATAAATTCGACTATATTGAACTATATGCTGATATTCTACGGTCGAGTAGAGAGAGATACGACATAATTCATGCAAACTTTGGACTTACGTCCCCTTTTGCACTTGCACAACCTCAAAGACCAGTCGTGTTATCACTGTGGGGGTCAGATTTGACTGGCCGGGTTGGCAAAGTCACTAAACAACTCGCAGGTTTCTGTGATGAAATCATCGTGATGAGTGATGAGATGGAACGGCGATTGGGTATGGACGCACACGTGATTCCACACGGTATAGATATGGAGCAATTCAGCCCCATGGATCAGCAACAAGCACAAGATTCGGTTGGGTGGGACCAAGGGGTGAAACACGTTCTCTTCCCGTACGACCCGGACAGGGGCGTCAAAAACTACCCTCTTGCCGAACGGGTGGTTAAGCAAGTTCAAGTCAAGGTACCAGATCCCGTCAAACTGCAGGTAGTTTATGATATAAGTCATGACGACGTACAGTCGTACATGAACGCAGCGGATGCGCTTTTGCTTACGTCTAAACGAGAAGGATTCCCCAACTCTGTCAAAGAGGCGATGGCCTGTAATCTTCCGGTTGTTTCGACAGACGTCGGTGGGCTTCGAAGCCGACTCGAGGATGTTGACAACAGTTTTGTTTGCAACTCTGAAAGAGAACTTGTGGAGCGGCTAGGTGACGTTCTTGATAGTGACCGGCGTTCGAATGGACGAGAGTACGTTGCTGATCTCAGTCTCGACGCGAACGGTGACCAGCTTCTCGACGTCTACAAAAGTGCGCTCGAATGATGGATACTGACCGGGCCCTAACTCTCGCTCTCGCGCTCGGGTTTTCTCTCCTGGGCATAGGGACCCTCGTCAGCCGATTGAACCCAGCAACAGGATACGAGGAATCGATTTATCATGCAACACACCTTCTGTTCTGGTTCGGGGCGATCAGCGCGTTGGTCATCGTCGTCTGTACGGTACTCTATTCGACCGACGCCAAACACCGCTTCGCAGCCGTTTCGCTCGGAGTGACGTCCATGACGACAATCGTCGCGCTTCCGGTCATTCGCGGCTACTACTACACCGGCGCCGGCGACGCGATGAGCTACTGGGGATGGGCCAAAGACATTCAATCCGGCGTGACCAGCAGCTTCGACATTATATATCCGGGAATTATGCTTATCTCGCTGTTTATCGACGCGATAACCGGAATCGGACTCAGACACGCCTTCTTGCTCGTTCCGGTCCTGTTCGCAATCGTCTTCATGGTCGGCGTCCCGGTCCTCGTTCGATCGGTTCGAAACACATGGCTCCTCGTCGCCATCGGGTTTCTTTCGGCCCTGCTCCTCCTCCCGGTCAACCAGATCAGTCGCGCCGGCGTGTTTCTGCAGCCGTATCCAACCGTTGCAGCCCTGTTTTTCCTCCCATTCGTGTTGCTGTCGGTCGTGTACGTGATCGACGGAGAACCGAAGCGAGGGCTGGTACTGTTTCTGGTCTGCAGTTTTTCGCTCCTGCTCGTCCATCCTCAGCAGGCGGCGAATTTCCTGGTTCTCATCCTAGCCGTAGCCGCGCTGGGCCCCCTCGTCACCCGTCTGCTGTCCATAGACGTTCGGTGGCGGAGCGTAACCGTTCCAGCGGCGTTGTTCGGCGTCCTGTTCTGGGGCTGGTCTGCAACTCGACCACGGTTCGAGAGCAGCGTTTCAGGTCTCGTCGTCTCGATACTGTTCGACAACAGTACGACCGGAGACGTCGAGAGTGCGTCCGGTTCGCTGGAAGGGGTTGGGGGAAGCATCGTCGAGCTCTTTGTCAAGCTCTTTGTCGTTGACCTCCTCTACGTGTTCCTCACTGCCGGACTGATCGGGGTATTGGTTCTGAGCGCGATGAGAAAGACCGCTCTCGGCTGGCCGCCGCTTCAATCTGAGTTTGCCACGCAGCTTTCTCTGGGGCTCGTTCCCGTCGGCTTCCTCTTCGTCGCGTATATGCTGCTTTCCTCACAGTACTTCAGGCACCTGGGATTCCTCATGGTGATTGGAACCGTTCTCGGGAGTTTCTGTCTCTTCCAGCTGTATGACTACGGCATCGAGAGGGTAAGTGAGCGAACTGTGAAGCGTATCGTATCCATCGGCTTCATCCTTTTGATACTCGTATCACTCCCACTCGTTCACATGTCACCGTACATCTATCAGACGAACCCACATGTGACGGCCGAAAAGATGGCCGGATACGAAACAGCGATAGACGTCGTCGGATCCTCCGAGATTGTCACAATTCGTGACCACCCGAGGCGGTTCGGAGACGCTTTACACGGGAGAGATAGCTACTCGTCACCGCCAAGCAACCAAAGTCCGGACGGGTTTGCGGATAGAAACCTCGCTAGCCATTACGGTGAGAATAAGCTGTTGATTGTCACCGAGGATAATCGAGTTGACGAAATAGGGGTGTACAACGAATTTAGATTCTCTGAAGAGGACTTCGCGTACGTTGATTCGACCAGAGACACGAGCAACGTCTATTCGAGCGGGGAATTCGACGCGTACTACCTCACAACTACGAGCACCGATACTGTCTAGAGGGGTGCAGAACGAGCAGGTGGTAGCGAAAGTTGCTCATGAAACTCCATGCCAATAAGTGATTTCGGACGGCCTAAGTGCGAACAACCGTTTTACCTCCTTCCGACATGGGAGTCCGCCAGCCCACAGCGGATTCAAACAGCATAACAACCACGGTCAACTAGATCGAGTCCTCGGTGACCGAACAGAAGCCGAGAAGGGATTCAACTAGACAGTGCCGCAATGAATCTTCTTCCGATTGACCGAAAGGTATAGAAACAATCACCCTAAGCCTCAACTATGTCAGACAGTCTAGCCGGGAAAAAATTTATTTTAGCGATTAGCTCCAAGGCTGAGATTGCTTTTTCAAAAAAGCTTCTTGATAGCATCGAATCGCAGAGTGGATCAGCACTCATCCTTCCAGACAGTAAGAAGTATCTCAAGTTATTGAATGGGACGGTCAGCTCAGAGTACATAATCTCAGAGCACCTTTGTGGCGAGCCAACGCAATCACTGGAATATTTGGTTTCAAAATACCAAATTTCGTCGTGTCGCTCCCAGGTTTTTCCGGATATGGTGTACGGTTATATGTACCCGAAACCCTCGGGTGAGGGATACTTCTTCAACAGGCCCTCTGTGCCGGAGTATAGGCCCTACATAAATCGGTTCCATCAGTTACTTGATACGCTCGACAGAGTCTACGAAGATGGTTTCCAAGCTATCCCACTACAGAATCAAGGCGCCGGGATCCATACACAGGCATTGGAAGCAGTCGCAAATTACCACGGTATCAAGTCCGTACGATTCAGTTTTAATCCACTCCCGGGGCGAGTAACCGTAAAGCGTGGCAAGTCGATGGACTTCCCTGAGCTAGCAACAGCCATGGATGAACCCCTCTCTGAGTCGGAGCGAAAACGAGCTCAATCATATCGGCAGGGTGTGCTCGATACCAAGCCACAAGTTGGTACGTCGACATCACGGCCCCATGTAGATAGTGCAAAACAGATGCTGAACAACGCGTACCGATATCTGCAGATCATCCACCGGGAAAAGACGGCTGCCTTACCCGAGGTGGAAAATTGGTTCCGAAGGAAAGTGGGGAAGCGAGCGTTGGCCAGAATACAACAGTTCTGGTCGAAAACAGCATCCGAATCGTACGACCTCATACGGAACAATGACTACGTATTCTATTCGATCCAGTATCACCGTGAATCCCGGGTAACAATGCGTGCACCAGCTTTCTACGACCAAGCAGCATTCGTCGAGTATCTTTCCCGCTGTGTCCCGTGTTCGAACGATCTATACGTAAAAGACCACCCACAGCAACTCGGTGCCTTGTCAACCTCGGACGTTCGACATATCTCCCAATACGCAGGCCTACTCGCTCCAAACGTCTCGTCACACGACATTATCCGAGAAGCAAACGCCATACTCACACTCAATAATACCGTCGGGCACGAAGCGATCATTTGGGGTAAGCCAGTTGTTGCACTCGGTGATGCGCTGTATAGTGATCTTCAGTTCGTTGAGTCCGTAGACGACATAAACGCACTCCCAGCGAGTATTGCTGCCGCCATGGACTCAGGCAGTCCCACTGAAAAAGAAATTCTTCGATATATCAATGGATTGTACCAGATCAGTGAACCGGTCGATTGGGGTGATTCTTCCGATGGGAATGTTCTAAATTTGACTGATTTTCTCCAGACAGTCGGTACTTCCTGACTTTTGAATTGATCTCTCTGGACTCATGGTACCGTGTAGGACGAAGATCAACCCAGTCTGCGTAGCCGTCTTCACCCGGTTGTACTGCCGATTTTGGCTGTCCAGCGACAAAATCTTGGTCGTGTCCCAAACTGGTCTAGAGTCGTAACTGACTCCTGTGGAAACAGGGTCACCTCTGGTACCTACCCCGAAGTGACCCATGCACGCCACAATCGACGCGCAGTTCACAGTTAGTCTCGACCCAGACAAAACGCTACCGCTTGCCACGCTCGCTGAATCTCTTACCGAGATTCAGCTCGAGGCCACTATCCTCGAGGAGATCGTCAGAAGCCTCGACGAGACGCTCGTCGAGGCGTATTGCGGGGAGAAACACGCGCGCGGAAACGGCGACCGCCGTTTCCAGCGCGCTGGCACCACGACACGAACAGCCGTTACAACTGCTGGAGAACACGAATTCACGCTCCACCACGTCAAAGATACCGCTGCTACTGAGGACGATCCAACCTACTTCCGGCCACTCGAGGATCTCGTCGAATTCGACGGACAACGTATCTATCAACAGGATGTTTCGCTCCAGAGTACCGACCTCGCTACGTCGCTCAGCTTTCGTGATGCCGTCGCCCACGGCGACGGCTTCACTCCGATGCCCTCGAAAACGACGATCAACCGGCGAGTCCACGAGTACGGCAGCAAACTCGGTGACTTCGTTCGTGATCGGCTTCCTGGGACGAACGCAGACACTGTCGTTCCTGACGGAACGAAGTGTCATAGCCAGGACGATCACTGCACGTACCACGACGTTAACGTCACCCTCGGACAGACCACCGAGGAAGACACGGAAACGACGCTTCTAGACGTCAATCTCAACGATTCTTGGGATGAAACAGCAGCGACTCTCGAGGAGACCGAGGCGATCACTGACGACGCGACGGTCGTCAGTGATGCCGAGAACGCGCTTGTCGATGCGTTCGAGAATGGTGACCGGTCTCACCAGCTCGACCTCGTTCACGTCGGTCGAACGCTCGGGTACAAGCTCTGGAAAGACGATGCGTTTCCGCTCGGAGAGCGGAAAGCGATCGTCGCTGGCGTCACTGATGATCTGTTCCATCTGAAGAACTCTGTCGCACTTCATGCACCGAGGAATGAGCGTTTGGCGATCCGCGAGCGGATCGACCAAACGCTCGAGAACCTTCGGAAAGAAGCCTGGAGGTTAGTGCGCCAAGACTCCCCGAAAGCAGCAGCGTACCTCCGGGAATGGGCGGAAGCAACTGTGACGTTCGCGGAACTCGCGCTTGACCAACAGCAGGTTCCGTGGACATCGAACGTGGTCGAACGAGCCATGGGTGAAGTTTCGAAACGGTGTAAGAATCAATGGATGCGGTGGTCAGAAGCGGGGCTAGAGTCGCTTCTCTGGTTGAATCTGGTGCAGTACGCCGATCCCGAGCAGTTCGCGGCGTTCGCCGACGAACTGCTCGAGCGCTCAGCCAAAACAGCCATCACAATGGAGGTGTCAACTGAAGCTACCAGAGGCGAACTCTAGACGACTTTGGGACGGGACCAAAATCTTGGGCAAGCCAGACAACTCGTTGGGTTAAGCGCGCGATCTTCAATTACACAACCGAATCGTCCTGCTTCAATTCCTACTACATTAGACAAGTGGCAGTCTTTGATAAAGCACTATGATTTACTAGTGAGGGCCGTTGCGTGCCGATCTCCGGTGTCTAAACAGGGTCGAGGTATTTGACATTCAGAAGGCCAAATCAGATTTGCAGTTCTCAGTGGAAAGAGTGGTCGAGTTCCAAATGTCCCACACAGTAATTAAATTCGTTATAGCATCGTCGGTACAGATGGTCAGAGAAAACGTCTTGAGTCAAAACACAGCAGACAGAACACGTTCGATGTCGAGGATTCCACTAAGAACAGAGAGAGCAGCCCAGACAGCGACTCCGACACAGACCACGAGTAATAGTGTAATCCAACCCGTGATCTGGTCGAGCAATACGAAAACAACTAAACTCATCAATAGGGTAATTCCAATAATCTGTAAAGTTCTCCAAATGAGGTGGACAATCCGAAGGTGCAGCTCGTCGTATATGATATAGATGTTGGCAATTGCATACATGGAACTGGTGATGACGGTCGCAATTGCTGCACCAACCACGCCAACTGTTGGTATCAAGGCAATGTTGAGAAGGACGTTGAGAACGGAGGTCACCCCTTTGACGATTGCTCGAGATCGGGCACGGCCAAGAAAATCCAGTGCTTTGGCGGACACCAGGATGTTGGCCTTGACGAAGGCATATAGTCCAAGCACCTGTAACACCGGAACTGCCCCGAGATAGTCGGTTCCGAAAACCAACTCGACGAGAGGTTCGGATACGAGGATGATGCCAGCTGCAGCTGGCAAGTACAAGAGAGCCATGTGTTGAAACGCTTCCTCGTAAATTCGCGCTGCTTTCTCAGCGTTCCCCGCACTCTTTTCTGAACCGAACGTAGGTGCGAGTGTGAAACCGAGTGCATTGCTAGGGCTCTGAACCATCGACACGACTTGTTCTGCCACTACGTAGTAACTGACCGCAACAGGGTTCAGGAAGAACCCCACAAGAACGGTATCGATACGACTACTTAGGTTCCCAGCTGCTTCCGAGGCAGCCACTGGAACGGCGTACTCTGCGATACGTCGTCGCAGCCCGGATTCCACTGGCGCACTAAAGTCTAACGAGCGATAGTAGCGAGAGTAGACGACGATGATACCGATAAGGGAGGCGAGGAACGCGCCCAAGACCCAGCCAGCTAGTGCGCCCATCGCACCGAAACTTGCAACGACGAGTCCAATCGCGACCACGGCCTTGGTGACCGATCTGATAATGGAAAGTAAGGCCGCTAACTGTATTGCTTCGAACCCTTGGAGGACTTTTCTGAGAAATCCTAATGTAGTCCCGAAAACCAAGAAAAGTGATCCAAGCACTAAGAACGGCGCCACGTCCGGTTCACCGATTAGCGTGGCTATCTGTCGATGTCCGACGCTAACGACGAGCGTCACGATAAATAAGAGAGCAAGTGAGATACCTGCCGAAAACTTCAGTATATGTCTCAATTGAGTGGGATCCTTTTCCTTATATTCCGTGATGTAACGAGCGGTAGATCGACCGAGACCGAGTTTCGCAAAGAGTTTGGTGACACCGATTACAGCGAGTGTTAGATAAAGCAACCCGTATCCGTCCGGATCGAGGAGGCGTGCTAGAACGACGACGAGAAGTGCACCTGATATCGTCGCGACGAGCGTGGACAGAAACTCCATTCTGAAGCGAGAACCGAGACGAGAGACAGAGACCATATTGGTCGAATTCGGAACGGTCGTCTTTTATCTACTGATTCACTGAAGCAGTCCTCAAATACCACTTTGTCTTGATCAATTGGGCATAATACAATTCTTCTGTATTAGCACAGAATCAGAAGGACCGAAACCTCGCCATGGTAACTTTCCCAATTTAATCATCCGGTATAAATTGTGGATATAGTGAACCAGATCTATCATAGTCTATCAGAGAAGCCATCCACTTGTAAATCATAGAATCAATAGGTGTAAGGGCTTACTGGGCTATCGGCTATCATCCGCAGATGGTCAAAACGATAGCGGTAATCCAAGCTCGCGTCGGCTCCACACGTCTGCCCGGAAAGGTGATGTATCCCCTAGATGGTCGGCCGACTCTCGAGCGCGTCACGCAACGAGTCAACAAAGCCGATAGCGTGGCCAACGTTGTAACCGCGACTTCAACGACATCACAAGACGACGTGATCGAACACTGTACACGGAATTACGGTGGTGATCTTGTTCGCGGAAGTGAGTCCGACGTATTGAGTCGATTCGCCCGTGCTGTGGACCGCTATGACCCCGAGATCGTCGTTCGTATAACAGGAGATTGTCCTCTCATAGACCCCGAGGTCGTAGATGAGGTGGTTGAGTCCCTCAGGGCTACATCTACCGACTACGCCACCAACATTATGGACCGCACGTTTCCGCGGGGGTTCGATGTCGAGGCGTTCACTACAGACGCCTTCAACGAACTATATGACGAGGCGACGAAACCACATCACAGAGAACACGTTACCCCATACTTTCGTGAACACCCGAATGTATTCAAACTCGAAAATATATCCTCCGAACAGGTGTACGATGTCGAGTGGATGCAAGACCGAACGGACCTTCGCTTGACACTCGACGAAGCCGATGATTATGAAGTCCTCCGTCGAATCTATGAGAGTGTTCCCTATGACGAAATTCTACCTGTGCGTAAAGCTGTTCGATACGTCGACGAAAACGGATTGATGGAAATCAATGAGTCGGTCAAACAGAAGGAGGTCTAATGCACGTTACGATTCGAGCGGATGGGAGCGCAGAAATTGGATACGGTCATCTCTTTCGTAGTAGTGCGATTGCCGAGGAATTACTCGAACTTGGCCACCGGGTGAACTTCGCGACAACGACACCAGACAACGCCGCACACGTAACCCCATCAACCGTAGGAATCACCGAACTTGCATCACGATCTGATGTGGAACCGTTCGTGTCCCAGATTCGAGACACCACCAACGTGGTACTCATCGATTCGTACACCGCGGATGAATATTATCAACGACGTGTTCGGAACGAGTCGCCTCTCGTTGTCGTTTCGGACGATACGCGCTATCCAGTCTGTGCAGATGTGCTCGTCAACGGAAATCTGTACGCGCCTTCTCTGGAATACGAAATTCTGGGGACTGAGCCCGTCTGGTGTCTCGGTCCGGATTACCTGTTACTTCGGGACTCGATTTCAGAGCAAGCTGAGGAGGAACCGCCCTGGCGTGAACGTCCCATGCGAGCGATCGTGACGATGGGCGGGAGTGATCCGACAGAGATCACTCCCCGCGCAGTCAGAGCCTTCGATGGACTCGATTTGCGTGTCGACGCGATCATCGGACCGGGATTCACGGAGGAACAGGAACGAGATATTCGCCACGTGGCCGAAGAGGTGTCTGCAGATGTACGTCCAGTTCGCGATCCCGAAGATCTTCCGCAGCGAATGTTCCAGGCCGACTTTGCGGTGAGTACGGCGAGTACCACGACCTACGAACTGCTCGCGTTGGGAACACCGATAATCAGCCTTCCAATCGTCGACAATCAAGAACCGATTGCAGCTGAACTACGTGAACGTGATGCTGGGATCGTACTCGAGCGAGCGGCCACTGAAGCGCAATTTCGGCGAGCGATCGAGACGTACGTCCAGAGTACAGCGGATCGACGAGCAAAGCGGGAGTACGGCCAAGAGCTGATTGACGCGGAAGGAGCGAACCGAATCAGTGAAAAAATATTATCACTGGCCGGCGGAGGGAGTACTACATGAGCGAAGCTACGGACGTCGTCTTTCTCGGCATCAACGACGCGGGAATGCGCGTGTACGAGTGGCTTTGCGAGCGTGACGATACGTTCGTTCAAGCGATGCTCACGTCCGAGGAACAACTGAGTACTGTCGAAGAACTTCAGCCAGATTACGTTCTTTCGTGTGGGTTTAGACATATCGTCCCCGAGGCTATTCTCGAAATTCCAAACGAGGGGTGCCTCAACTTGCACCCCTCCTATTTACCGTACAACCGGGGTGCGAACCCGAACGTGTGGAGTATCGTCGAAGGGACACCCGCCGGTGTGACCCTGCACTTCATGGACACGGGTATCGATACGGGGGATATCGTCGCCCGTCGAAAGGTGCCCGTCGACTTCTCCGATAGTGGAAAAGACCTCTACGAGCGTCTGGAGGATGCGCAAGTCAGGCTCTTCAAAGAGACGTGGCCCGAGATTTTGACCGATAGCTACACCATTACAGAACAGGGAGAGGACGACGGTACCTATCATCGGACATCCGACTTTGAGGATCTGTGTGAACTGGATCCTGACGAGACCGTCGAGGTCAAAGAGTTCCTGGATCGACTTCGGGCCCTCACGTTTCCGCCGTACGACAATGCCAGAATAGAACTCGATGGGGAGACGTACTATGTCGAAGTCGACGTTACGCGAGAGTAACTACTTCTCCACGTCGTCCCACTGGATCCCGTCGCCCTGTGCGACCCTTCGTGAAGCACGTTCGCCGATAACATCCTCCAGGAACTTTGGAGGCAACCCAGCGTCCTGTTCACCGGGACGAAGAACTTTGACGTTATCCGGCGTGAATTCGTCGCCGACCTCGATATCGGTAACAGCGTGAATAGAACGACGAGCCTTCTGGTAGAGTTCCTCTTCGACATCGAGAACGCGTTTTTCCGTCGTTCCAAGCGCAGCCTCTGTATTTCGAATCGCGGAGACCATCCGGTCCAGCTCGTCGGGTTCGAGAGCAAACTCATGATCGGGGCCCTCCATCGAGTTGTCTAAGGTGAAATGCTTCTCGACGACGCTCGCCCCTAATGCGACGGCGGCACTTGGCGCAGTAGTCGGATCGAGCGTATGGTCGGACAGCCCCGTGACCACACCAAATTCCTCTTCAAGCGTCTCGACGACACGAACGTTGATCTCTGACAGCGGGGTGGGATACGCTGCGACACACTGCAACAGTGCCAGATCGGAAACACCGGAATCACGGAGCGCAGAGACTGATTCGGAAATCTCGTCGAGTTCGTGGGCGCCTGTCGACATGAGGATCGGCTTCCCGGTCGTGGCTAGGTGTTTGAGAAACGGGAGATGGCTACTCGTGTAAGACGCAATTTTCCACGCTGGCACGTACTCATCTAACTCAGATGCCGACCGTTCGTCGAACGGGGTAGACATGAAATCCACACCCCGATCGTGGCAGTACTCGTATAGCTCTGGAATCCACTCGTAGGGCATCTCCATCGACTCGATAATCTCGTAAATCGTCCGCTCGTCGTCGAGGTATTCGACTTCGCCGCTCTCCTCTACGTACAGATCCTCGGCTCGAAACGTCTGGAACTTCACCGCGTCGGCGCCAGCTTCGGCAGCGACATCAATGAGTTCTTTCGCAATATCGAGATCCCCGTTGTGATTCGACCCGGCCTCGGCAATGACGTAGGTAGATTCGCCGGGCCCGACCGACCGATCCCCGATGTCGAACGGCTCCATATGCAATTGGGATCGTCCGATTAGGATAAAGCTACCTACTCTCGGTGGTGTCGAACCAAAGACCGCACAGCAGTGATCACGTCGTCGATGTCGCCGTCATTCATCTCGGCGTGGAGCGGCAGACTCACCAAGCCTTCGTACACGTCCTCGGTTGCGGAGAACTGCCCCCGTTCGTATCCGAACTCCTCCTGAAAGTAGGGGTGGAAGTGCAGTGGAACGTAGTGCACCTGCACGCCGATGTTCTCGTCGTGCATCGCGTTCACGAACTCCTGTCGTCCGCATCCGAACGACTCGTCGACCTCGATCGCGTAGAGGTGGTACGTCGGATCCGACTCGAGCGGCTCCGGTGGCGTCCGAAACCCGTCGATCTCCGCGAACGCTTCGTCGTACCGTTCGGCGACCTCGTCCCGCCGCCGTTTGAACTCCTCGAGACGATCCAGCTGCGCCAGGCCGAGCGCCGCCTGAAGGTCGGTGACGTTGTAGTTGTACCCCGGCCCCTCGGCCACCTGGTACCAGGGTTCGTCCTCGTGACTGTCGGGATCGTAATCCATGTCGAACGACCGCAGTCGACGAAGCCGCTGGGCCAGCTCGTCGTCGTCGGTCACGACCATGCCGCCCTCGCCCGTCGTGACGTTCTTCACGGGATGGAAACTGAAGACCGCCATGTCCCGCTGGGCACCGATCGCCTCGCCGCGCCACGAACCACCGAACGCGTGACAGGCGTCCCATATCACCGTCAGATCGTGTTCGTCGGCAACCTCGAGCAGCCCCTCGATATCGGCCGGATGGCCGGCGTAGTGCATCGGCACGAGTCCGGCCGTATCCTCCGTTACCTGCTCGCGAACCGCGTCGGGATCCAGCGTTCGCCGGTGAGGATCGACGTCCGTGAACACCGGCGTCGCGTCGTTGTGCGTCGCTGCGTACGCCGTCGCGACGAACGTTAGCGGTGTCGTGATCACCTCGTCGCCAGGGCCGAAGCCGGCCGCGTCACCGGCCAGCTGCAACGCCGTAGTCCCCGACGTCGTCGCGACGGCGTGATCGACGCCGACTAACTCCGCGACACGCTCCTCGAACTCGTCGACGGTCGGCCCCCGAGTGATGTAGTCGCCGGCCAGCGCCTCGACGACGGCGTCCTTCTCGCGGTCGGTGATGCTCTGGCTTCCGTACCCGAGCACCTCGTCGCGGATCGGTTCGCCTCCGTAGTGTGCCGGTGTGCGTGACATCAGGCGTCGGCCTCGTCTCGAAGCCACTCGCGAAGTCGACCGATTCCCTCCTCGAGCGAAACCTCGGGTTCCCAGCCGAGCACCCGCTTTGCTTTGGTGGGATCACACTGGAGCTTCTGGACCTCGCTCTGGGGGTGGTGGTGCTCGACGTGGGTGATCTCGGTGTCCCCAGTCGCGATCGCCTCTGCGAGCTCGTTGATGGAGATGTCGGTCCCGGTACCGGCGTTGAGGACCTCGCCAACGGCCTCGTCAGAGAAAGTTCCCTCCACGATGAACCGGGCGCAGTCCGTCGCGTACAGCAGGTCCCGTGTCTGGGTTCCGTCGCCGAAGATCTTCAGCGGCTCTCCCTGGATGTCGCGGTTCGTGAAGATGGACACGACGCCGCCGGCCATGCCCGTCTTCTGGTAGGGCCCGTACGTGTTGAACGGCCGCAGGATCGTCACAGGAAGGTCGTACCCATGGTAGTACCCTTCGGCGAGGTTCTCGACCGCGAGTTTCGACGCTGCGTACGGCGAAGCCGGCTTCACGGGATGGGTCTCGTCGATCCCCGATCCGGAGTCGTCCATGTCGTAGACCATGCACGTCCCGACGAGTCCCAGCCGCGTCTCCGTCTCGCGGCACGCCTCCAGTACGGTCTGAGTGCCGACGACGTTCGAGTCGAAGTGGGACTGTGGATCCTCGAGGCTCTCCTGGACGTCGATCTCGGCCGCGAGGTGGATACACGCATCCACCGACTCGTCGAAGAGTTCCGACACCGTCTCTTCGTCCCGAACGTCACCCTCGGTCAGTTCGAACTCTTCGGCATCTTCGAACGCGGCGACGTTCCGGTGCGATCCGTTGGAGAGATCGTCTAATCCGCGAACGGTGTAACCGCGCTCAAGTAGTTCCCGCACGACCCACCGACCGATGAACCCGGCTGCACCAGTGACGACGACAGTATTACTCATCTGTATTGCTCGGAATCTCCTCCTCGGCGAACGAGACAGTTTGCCCTTCCGGTCCGGTCGCCGCTTTCTTCACGTCGCTCGATTCATCACGCTGCGGACGATCGATAGACGAAGCGTCCGACATTCCGACAACGTCACTATCCTCGAGCAGTTCGACGATCTCGTCGACGGAGAGTTTCGGTGCGTGTTCCGACGAGAGATCGATGTCGTCGGGTTCATCGAACTCGGGCGGCAGATCGCCGGCCTGGAACTCCGTCATCTCGGGTTTGATAGCGTACATCGACCCGTTCTCCATAGCTCGTCGAGACTCCCGGATCGTCATGATCTCCTCGTCGAACGTCTCCCCCGGCCGGCGTCCGACGATCTCGACGTCGATCCCGGCAGGATCGTGTCCGAACTGGGGGGCGAGCGTCTCGATCATCGCCGTGGCAAGATCCTCGATCCTGATCGCGGGCATCTTGTAGACGAACACCTCCCCGCCGCGAGTCTTCTCGATTGCCTGCGAGACGAGGTCGAACACGTCGTCGTAGGTCAGGAAGAATCGCGTCATCCGCTCGTCTGTGAGTGTGATGGGACCGCCGGACCGGATCTGGTCCCGGAAGATCGGGATGACCGACTGCGACGAGTTGATGATGTTCCCGAACCGGACCGACGCGAATCGGAGGTCGCGATCCCCGCGATGGTTGTTCCCGGCCGTGATCAACTTCTCGCCGAGGAGTTTCGTCGTCCCCATCGTGTTGGCGGGGTTGACCGCCTTGTCACTGCTCGTGAACACCACCCGCCTAACGTCTGAATCGATCGCCGCATCGACCACGTTTTGCAGGCCGAGCGCGTTCGTCTTCACGGCCTCAAACGGGTTGTACTCGCAGATGTCGACGTGTTTCATCGCTGCCGTGTGGATTACGATGTCGACGTCTTCCATCGCCCGTTCGAGTCGGTCCTTGTCGCGAACGTCGCCAGCGAGGTAGCGACACCGGTCGTCGTCAACGTCAGAGCGAACACTCGAGAGTCCGGGTTCGTTGTTGTCGAACACCCGGAGTACGTTCGGGTCTCGCTCCAACAGTCTCGGAACGAGCATCCGGCCCACCGACCCCGCGCCTCCTGTGAGGAGAACGTTGTTTCCCGTGATCATTATCAGATATCTATGCTAAATCCCCCATCAACCTATTGGTATAGCTGTAATGAGAGCAGCTTGAAACCTGACGCGATAAAGGGACATCGGCAGACGAAACACCGGTGGCCGGACAGACAAGCCGCTTCTATCCGAACAGCCGAGACGCCGGCAGTCGAACATCCTTCCACGTCTCGACTGGCCTCGACACTCGACCACGAAACCTATACGCCTTCCCAGACTGCCCATGACCGAATGCTCGCGTCCAGACGAATGCTCCTCCTCGTTCTCGCCGTCCCCGCGATAACGCTCTTCGGCTTCTTCGTCTGGCACGGAACGCTCTCCCCCGACCCGACACGCAACCACTACCCGGGCGAGGACGAGCTCGCCGCCGGCGACGTCGAGCCCGGCAACCATGTCTCCCTCTCGGGCACGGTCACCGCCACCGATCTCGTGACCATCCAGGTCACGTCCGCCCACGTGACCCACGAATACGCCGTCCGGGACGCCCCCGACGTCGACGAGGTCCAGCAACTCCGCCTCTTCGCGACCTACACAGATGACGGCACCCTCGAGGCCCACGAACTCGTCGTCCGCCACGCCTGGGAGGCGACCTACATGTACGCGGTCTCGATCGTCGCGGCCCTGTGGATCCTCGCCCGAATCTTCACGCAGTGGCGCTTCGACCCCCGGAGCGTCCTGTTCGTCCCGGCCTCGAGCACCACGGGCGAACGCCCCGCCGCCGACACCCCGACCGCGAACGACCCGACCCGAGACGAGCCACAGGCCCCGACATCCGGAGGTGGCCGCGGTGGCTGACCTGCTGACGCACGTCCTAGTCGCGTTCGTCCTTACGACGGTCGCGAGCTGGCGTTACGCCTGGCTCACGCCGCCGCTGGTCACGGTCGTGATGGTCGGCGCGGCCTCGCCGGACCTCACGCGAATTGAGCTCGTCCTCCCGGCCGCCACCGTCGAAGCCGCCCTCGGCGTGACATTCTCCTGGGGCGCGTTCCAGACCCTGGGTGGTCCGCCCTCGTCGTCGCGATCGGAGCCCTCCTCGTCCCGCGCGAGTACCGACGCCGGGGTCGTCCTGCTGCTCGCCCTCGGCGCGCTCTCATACCACGCGCTCGACCTCCTCCTGGTCTCGCCGTCGAGCCGCGCCTACGCGGTCGGCTGGCCGCTCGCGGAGTATCACCCGCCGACATCCGGGCTCAACCTGAGCTCCGACCGGGGGCCCGCCCTCCTCGCCGGCCTGCTCGCGGCGCTCACCTGGGCGTACGACCGCCGACGAGAGAGCCAGCCTGTGAATGCGGCGCCCGAACGGACGACGAGCGGTTGACCTCCGTCTTTTGGAGTCCAGTCGACTACCATGTGACAAAGAACCGCAGCGGAGCCCGCTGAGCGAGTAGCGTAATGGTCCACTGAGGATTGAGAGCGTCAGGGACTTTCTGAGCGTCTCGATAGCAGTAGTACCTCAGCCAACCTATCACCGTTTATCCGCCACAAGTAGGTTTTATGAACGTCGGCGCAACCGTCATGGTCGCCCGCGGCCACGACTACGAACCCGTCCTGTTTGAGGCCACCGTTGAGATCAACGAACACCAGCTGAAGCGCATGTTGACCCCCTCAGGTGTCACATTGATCCCACCGGCACACGAATTGCCGTCCTCAGCCTCGCGTTCAAGCCTGGCACCGACGACACGCGAAACTCCTGGGCCATCTCGATCGTCGAGGCGCTCACCGAGTGCGGCGCCGACGTCGTCGGCTACGACCCCGTCGCCGCCGACAACATGG
The DNA here is from genome assembly GCF_009807105.1 of Natrialba sp. INN-245. Lineage (NCBI taxonomy): Archaea > Methanobacteriati > Methanobacteriota > Halobacteria > Halobacteriales > Natrialbaceae > Natrialba > Natrialba sp. INN-245. The sequence continues at coordinate 61,104 of NZ_WUBV01000030.1, forward strand.
CTGAACGATTCCCCAGGATCGAGTACGCCGACGGGCCGCCGAAGCTCTCGAGAACGCCGACGCCACCCTCGACAACGAGTTCGATGCGATGGCCGACCCCGTCGTCGTCGACGGCCGTCGGATCGCTGAGCCACGGGAGGGAATCACCTACGAAGAACTGACCTGGTGAGCGACACTTGATCGAAAGCTCGGGACCGACAGCATCCGAGGAACTGATCGAGATCACTGCAGAGATTTGCTCGAGCGTACCGAAACGCTCGAGCAACAGTCCGTAGTGGAACCGCTGAGGCCTAGTTTCATGTGAGTACGATCTAATGTCGGGGTAGACGACCGAATGAGATACCCGTACAGGAACCCCGCCGGTTACGAAGAACGACTCAACCGGCAGGTGATGGGGCACCTGCACTACAGCCTCCAGGAAGGGGCGACGCTCCTGAATACGATGCTCGAGGACCTCCCAGTGTCGTTCGGCGACGACGCGTCGATCGTCGCTCACCAGTACGACCCACTTCCGAAGAGTGCGGACACGGAGGTCGACCGGGAAATCGACTGGGTGATCAGGGACGCCGATACACTCGTCGGATTCGAGTCGAAGTACGACGCCTCGCTCGGAAGCAAGCAGTTACGAGACGAACTCGCGAAACTCCGCGCGAACGCGGACGAACGGTACGTCCACCTCGTCGCGATCACACGTCACGCGAGTGCACCGAGTCTCTTCGACGAGTTCGACGGCGATCCGGTTTACTGGACGAACTGGTTCACGATCGCGACACGACTGGAACGCACGGACGAACGAGACGTACCACCGGCACAGCGCGTGCCCCTTCGGATGTTACGAGATCTGTTTGAGGGAGAAGACATGGAACCGTTCAGCGGCTTCGATCACCAGGACAAACTGCAGTACAGGTACTTCGTTCGAGACCTTCGAACCAGGGTCGACGAAATCGACCTCGAGAACCGCGGAAAACTTCACACATGGACGACGGAGTCCCAGGACCCATCGGGAGGTTCGAGGATCGTCCCCGAGTACATCGGAATTCCGTTCGTGGACGAGGATCGACCACCGCACAACAAAGCTGGTCGGCCGAAGAGCAAACGAGCGACGGTACCGCTCGTCGTGGTTGATACCGACCGTCACGAGGTGTACGCAGGGATCGTATTCGGCATCCAGAAGGTATCGAGGCATCGCAAATTGTTACTGGAACGCGGCAACTCAATCGCCGAACGGTATCACTCGAACGGGTACGAGATGTGGATCGGACGGAACAGCATCAACAATACGACCGTCCCGCCCGAGAAGACGCGCGATCTCGACGAGATGCAGGCGTGGCTCTCGGACACGGGAAAGAAAGTCCTGGCCCACCACGACGAAGACGACAACTATCGAAACGTATGGTTCCTGAGAGGGTGTTCACAGACCGACCTCGAGGAGCTGTTCGACGCTATCGTCCGAACACTCCGCGAGCAAAAAGCGTGGGTCATCGATAGCGACGAGTATCTTGAGGGATCCTCGCTGTCCGATCCGAGCACTGTTTAATCTGCCGTCAGGGCGGTGTAGTCTTATGCATACTGCAATCCACATCTCAAATCAGTTGGTAGTCTGACTGATTCCGTCAGGCCCACCAATCATCTCTTTTTCTCTTGCTTTGACTTCCAGTCTAACCACCGCAAGTGGGGCTTAAGGGTGTTGAACGAAGTGAAGTGATCGTAGTATCGGAAGGGCGTGCGCTCCGCTCATATTCGTCCCTGGCCGGCGCAGACATTGTGATTCAAGAGCGTAGTGAACCAGTTGCAGTACAAATATTCAACAACCGCCGGTTACCCTTCGTCTAGCTCGAGTTCACCGACATCGAGCTCACCCTCAAGATATCGTTCACCAGTATCGGTTATCCGATAGAGACCCTGTCCCAAATTCTCGACTAAGCCGTATTCCGCCAATTTCCGCAACCGTTCACCAACATATTTCCTGTGGCGGTCGATCTGATTGGCCACATGAACCGGCTGCTGGTTCCCCTTATTACGCAAGGACTCTAGAATTGCGTCATCCGTCGAAGGCTTCATCCAATCAGCCGGTTCTCGCATTCTATTCCGAGGTACTATGGTTACTACTCATAACCCTACCGGTTAGTTCTCTTTTCTCTATGAATATCTCCTTCCCATTGGGAAGATATAAGTGAGTGTAAGCATATCTTCCCAGTGGGAAGCTACACAAACTCACGTCTGTGAGTTTAGAATAGCGGGCTGGTGCTGCGACACCACCCCGCGAAAAGCTCCCGTAATCACGGTACGGAAGCCATGTACGCCAACAACACGCGAGACCTTCAAGGTCTCGATCGAGCAGATGCATCGCCCGAAACCACGCGGTGGGCAGCCCGCACAGCCCTCGAGCGCGATCTCCTCATAGCAACAGCGTTCCTCGAACACACAGACACGCCCGCGACAGCCCACCAACTCAAGCGAGCGCTCGAGAGCTGGTACACCGACATCGGCCACGCCGACCTCTACAACGCCCTCAACTCCCTCACGACCGACCACCTCCTCGAGGGGACCACGACCACCCCTCGAAACCACTACTACCTCACACCCGGCGGCTACCACCTGCTGGAAACCTACATCGACCACCTACAAACAATCAACAACGCACCCTCCTCGACCACGACGGTCACCATCACCCTCGAGCACCCAATAACCCCTGGCGACATAGAACGCGCCTACACCAAACTCCAGACCCACATGGAGGGCCACCGATGACCGACCCGATCACGATCCAGTGGACACCAGCCGGCGGCCTCCCTCGTCGGATCACCTTCGAACCCCACGAGGAGGGCTACCACCGCATCGAACAGGAGTGGAACGGCACCAACTGGCGCCACTGCGGACTCGAATCCGTCACTGACTGTACCCTCACCGCCCCACCAACACCAGAGCCAGCGGAGCCACCGACCCTCCAAGAACTCCTCACCACTATCCGGGACACCTGGACCGACCCAGACCCACAGGTCCTCCTGTTCGAACCGCCCACCGAGTACGAAGCCGTCGCCGCAATCGATGGCGAACTCCGTCACCGAAACGCACACCGAACCACCGTCCACACGATCACCGAAGCCCACCTCGAACATCACCTCCAGTCAAGCGGACTCCCTTCAATCCGACCACTTTCAGAAACGCCGTTCGAGCGAGCACAGTTCACGGAAAGCCCACTCTCGACACATAGCTAACAGCACCGCCGTCGACCACCAGACCCAATACTATGCCAGTACCCAGCGATTCCGACATCAAACGAACTCCCCTCGAACCGAGTGAAAACCCAACCGCCGACACCGAGTGTCCGTCACTCAACACTCAAGCGCCAGCCATACACCCAGTCAGGCTACTCTCTGTCAGATTCAAGCAACTGCTGAACCACGTCATCAAACGTTTCGCCGGGATCTTTGCGGACGTTCAGCTGGCGCCAGGTTTCTTTGGAGACCTGAATCGTCGTCGTATCGCTCTCGCTCATACACACCCAAGATTTGGCCACCGGTATAGTCCTGTTGAACACCAGCCTGCCGATACTATAGTCCAATAGTACTATAGTACAGAACTATAGAACCATAGGTAAATGGATGAGAAAAAGCCGATCACGATCTCACAAGACACGAAAGCCGCACTCGAACAGTACGCCGACGACGGCCTCGCAGACACAATCGAGTTACTCATCGACGAGACCATGACAGACACCGAGACTGACCACGACGTCCCATACGACTCGTACGTGAACACCCTCGAGGGGATCGATACGCTCGCGTACAATCTCCTCGAGGCAATCACAGAGAACGACGATCTCGATCAGGAAACCCATCAGACGGCCAAACGACATCTTCGAGAGGTGCGCGCACAGGTCGATCCGCTCCTGTTGACCTTCCGCTGTCGACTCGAAGACGCCTCTGACGCCGATCCTGACCCCGAACCCGAAACCGACGGCGGCATCCCGGCGATCACACACAGCGCGAGCGGCACCCACTCGATCCTCGGGCCAGAGCCAGTCGCCTTCGAACACAGCACCCACGAAGACGGCGGTGAGACTGATGGCGAGTAACACCCACACCGATTCGGTCGCACTCATCAACGCGATCAACGCCGCCACCCCGGAGTCGCGACTCTGGGTGCAGTGGACCAGCGCCGACCACGAGACGCCACACACCGCCCACGGTATCGTCAGCGACGTCGATCACGACGCTGGTACCGTCCGAATCGAGCCGGATTATCGACCTGATACGCTTCAGGTGGCGATAACGGGGACGACGATCGATGTCGTTTCGATTACAGCGACCGCGACGACACCACTCGGGCGACTCACCGAGATCACTTTCAGCGAAACACCGACCGACACACTCCGTATCGTTGATGCCGGCGTCGTGGTTCCAGCGGAACTTATCGGCTATTCGGGCATCTTCACTGTCGAAGACCGGTATGGCACACGCCATCGACGGATTCGAGCACCTGGTCTCGAGGAGTACGACGACCGACTCCTTTCGAGACTGGCCGGGACCACGCTCGCACCCTCTTATGATGCCCTCGAGGTCACGATCACCGCAGGCGACCTGCACCGAACCTACGAGATCCATGATGAGCGAACGAACACGACTGCTACTGTGACCGACACCACCCACAGCCAGTCCCACCCTACACCCCTGCCACCGAACGACGACACACCAACAGAGTCACTCCGGACGATCATACGCCAGCTCGGTGCACTCACAGCGACGCTGGAGGCCGATTACTCACTCGAGGCGTCGACCAAAAAACAAGCCACCCACCATGTACAGACACTACGGGAGACGGTCATAACGGTCAGCCATCACCTCCTCGAGGACCCCATCGAACCCGAGACAGACGGCAAAACCGACGGTAGCTACGTCGAACTGCTCGATTGCATCGATGATCACGTCCGGCGACTGTACGAACAACAGATCGCATCCACCGCATCCACTATGAATCCCCCTGACGAGCACTGTCGCGAGCAACTGCTGTGGTGTCGAACCAAAACCAACGACCTACGCGACCTGCTGTGTGTGCCATCAGTCCCGTCTCCCAACGGAGGGCAGACAGAATGACTGACCCAACCACACTCGCCGACAGCTTGCGCACAGTCGGCCCGGGGACACGTCTCGAACTCACGTGGAACGAGAATTGCCAAACTACCACAACAGGGGTCGTCACCGACTTCGAACGCGGTGGGGCCGACAGGCGAGTCGAGACCGCCGACCGTACGCTGTACCTCACCCACTCGAGATCCGACGCGGGCGTCACCATCGCCGTCACCGTCACCGAGATCACACTCGAGGGAGTGACCGACCTCGGTACCCTCCAGGAGCTTGCGATCATCGACCGGCCGATCGAAACACTCCGGCTGACCGACGCCGGCGTTGAAGTGCCACCATACTACGTCGGCTATGAGGGCTTCCTGACGATTAGTGACTCCCAGGGCAGCCACGATAGTCGCATGCTCGGCGGACTCGACGAATACGACGATAGACTTCTCACGGGGTTTGGCCCACTGCCAGAGACCTACAACGAAGATATCGTCGAGATCACACCCTGGGGCGGCCCGACGCGGCGCTTCGAGATCATCGACCAGCGAACACCATCCGAAGACAGCCAACCCCTCGCAGGACCACCCCTGCAGGCGACGCCGACGACGGCCCGCCTGGCCGCCACGCGGACCGATGCCCTAGACCGTGCCCAGGACCCGAACCAGGATCAAGACCGGAGCTGCCCCCGAAACCGGGCCAGCACGGACCGCCACAGGACCCACACAGCCCCAGTCAGCCGACCCGGACACCGACCAGTCACTCACCAACCACCCGTCAGACACCACGAACAATGACTACTGAGAAAACACCCACTGCAACGCCGACCACAGACGCCGAACAGCTCGAGGCGGCCATCGAGATCGCCGAATCGCTCCAGGAACACACAATCACTACCGGCGACCTGGCGCCCGAACCGCGCATTACCGCCAGGCGGGCGCTCTTCCAGATTGCCCACAGCCTGCAGACGGCCCGTGAGCTACTTCCCGAGTCTGAGCCTGATCCTGACTCGGACTCCGACCGTGAATCGACGACCGACACCATGCCCGAACCCGACGCATGGGACGACTACGAGGAGGCAATCTGTCACCTCGAAGGGCGTCTCACCCATCTCCACCGGCTGGCCTGTGCAAAACAACCCGCCGATGGTCGAGCGAGTGAGTCACCGGCACGGCAGTTCACCCGGGCTCTCGAGGAACTCACCGTCCTGCGAGAGTGTCTGCCGGGCGTCGACCCTGACCTCGATGGCGACGTTGCGGTGGGCCTCGAGCGCGAGGTCACCGTCACCACCAAGGAGGCATACGAGCAGGTCGAGGGCCGCGACCAGGGCCAGGGCCAGTGGCTCGAGTACCAACTCGAACGCGCGTTCAGACGGTGGGGATACAGCGCCGACACCCGCCAAACGGCCTTCGGCCTCGAAGTCGACGTCATCGCCCGCCGAAAGGAGAAACAGGGCGAGCCCACCGACTGGCTCGTCGCCGAGTGCAAAGACTGGGAGAGTGGCACGATCACGCCGGTGACGATCTTTCGGTTGTGCATGATCGCCTTTGCCTGCCGGGCAATGCCGGTGCTCTGTCACACCACCGACCTCACCAGCCGCGCCGAACAGCTCGCGCGCAACTTCGAAGTGCGCGTGCTCGAACTCGAGGATCTCGAGCGCGGCGAACTGCCGGCCCCGAAGACCGCGCAACCCTCTACGGAACTCTTCGAGTACGCGCCGGACTGGACGGCCCGCGACAGCCGTGGTGAACTCCCGATCATGTTCCGGCGCGAGCCGGGCAAACGCTTCAGCTACGTCCCCGGCTTCGAACCCGCAGGCCGGGGCTGTGGCTACGAGCCGATTGAGGACCCAGATGACCGCGACGATGATCCCCATCCCGCCGCCGGCCACTAAACGCTAGACCGGTTGCGTCGGGAGCAGACCCTCCTGTTCGTTCCCTACGAGAGCCGCTGGACTCGAGTTCGTCGGCCAGTGGCCAGCGACGTCTCGCGAGTCGTATCGCCCGCGTACTACCACCAGACACTCTCAAACCGATGTCCACGTCAGATACCACTTCCACGACCGCACAGCTGCCAGACCACTTCAGCGATCGTCTCGAGGCCCTCGAAGAGCGCATCGAGGATCTCGAGGCCGAACTCGAACACAAAGACGACCGTATCGACGACCTGGAAGCCGACCGTGATCGCCTCGACGAGCGGACAGCCACGCTCGAAGCCCGTGTCGACGACCTCGAGGACGAGACTGCTCGTCTCGAGAAGGCGACCGACGCAGCGCTGAACAAAGCCTCCACGAACAAAGAGCGGGTGGCGGAACTGCAGTCCCGCGAACTCGAGAAAGGAGCGCATCTCCGTGAAGAGACGGTGGACGAACACGTCGTCGAGGTCCCCGACGGGCGTCTCGAGCGGGTCACCAAAGACGACGGCAAGACGTACTTCCGGCTACCCGAGAGTGCAGATCCACTCGATCGAGGGGAGACGTCACTCGCGTATGGGGACCTGCTGCCGATTCAGCAACTGGCCAGGATGGACGACGAGATGCGTCGCTCCGCTGCGAATACAGTCCCCACACGGCTGGCAGCGAAGCTGTGGCAAGCCCGGACTGACGACAGCGTCGGTGACAACCCCTGGGAGAACGGCTGTCGAGAGATCGATGAGTACGTCAAAGCAAGCGACCTCAAACACTGGATCCGGCGACAGGAAGTCGGCATTAGCGAGAGCTACGCGAAGAAGTTGGTCTCGCGGGTAATAGACGCGATGCTGGATCTCTCGAAACACCGGGTTGCAGTGAGGAAGCGAACAGAACGCAAGAACGGCCTCGAGTACACAGAACGGCGGCTCGTGCTGCCCACCGACGCAGCAATTCCGGGTGAAACGGGAGGTGAAGCGTAAGCGCCGGTGACAGCTGGTGTCCTCGGGTGACCGGGGACAGTGGGTTCCAGTCCGCCTCGAGAGAGGATCGGTGACTCTCTAAGAAGCCTCACTCACAACAGGACAGCAGGTGTACGAGGGTTCGTTACCGGTCGGTGTGTTTCTCGAGTGGTTGTCGGTGGTCACAGAGAGAGTCAGGGATTGGAGGCGATTCTGAAGACAACAGCTGTCACTGGAGTCTCTCTACCTCGTAGCCACCGTCCCTTCTCCAGTATGATCTCCATTCGTTTTCCTCTACCTCACACCAAAGGTAGGTGACATCCTCCTCGCCGTAACCGGCGAGGCTTCCCGTACCGCAGGTGGGATATTTGCCGGTCTACGATACCGCCTGTTCTCTCGTCGTGAACGTCCCGCTCTCGCGGTCGAACAGGTGTACCGATGGCTGTGCCACACAGCCGTTACTCCTATCCTCGCCGTGAGGACTCGAAGTTATCTTCTGTCGCATGTTCTCCGCCCCGTTGCAATCCGCGTTCCCGACCAACTCGCACGACGAACACACGTACAACCCACGTTCGACGCGGTTCGACTTCGTGTCGTCACCACACCGTGAACAGGTCTTCGAGGTGTTCCACTCGTTCTCTTTCAACACCTCAACACCACGAATCTCGCCTTTGTATTCGAGGTACTGGTAGATGCGGTCGAACGCCCACGAGTGCAGCTTCTTGTTGCCGGTCTTGCCCCAGTCGGACTGGCGCACGTCTTCGGGCCAACTCACTGCAAGCGTGCCAACACCGCGCTCAACACACTCAGTGATAATCGTGTCCGTGAGAACGTGGTAGAAGTGAGTTTCACGCTCTGCAAGTTTCCTGCGCGCCCACATCGACTTTTCTGACGGGCCGTTCTCGCCCTCGGTGTCGTACTCTGATCGGGTGAAGTAGTGCTTGTCTTCTTTGAGCGAGTTGCCGGGGTAGAGAACGTATTCGTCGGGGAATGCGACCGTGGCGATGTTCGTGATGCCAAGGTCGATCCCTGCCACTCCGTCGTCTGTCGAGTCGGTGGTTTCGAGTTCGACTTTACAGACGAAGTGGAGTTCCCACTCGTCGCCGCTCCAGACAGCTCGAACGTTCTGTACTCTGTTGACTTCCGAGAGATCAACGTCGGGACGAGTCTGGTACTCACAGAGGATGAAGTCCGACCAGTTTTCTTTGAGGTTGGAGCCTTTCGAGAGTCGGATGCGGTTGTTTTCGGGGTCGTGTTTGAAGCCGTCTGCTTTGAACGTGACCGTACTACGTGGTCGGTCATCGCCGTGTTTGCGGTAGCCGGGCGGATTCGCCTCGTCGTCTGTCTGTCGCAGATCGAACCACGACTGGAAAGCATCAGAAAGTTCTTCGATGACTTTCTGACTGGATTGTGCATTCAGGTCTTTCCAGCAGGATTGGTTCTTCATGTACGCTTTGAGCGTTCCTTCGTCTGGGATTTCGCCTGTTGCGTTCCAGATACGGTCGGCTGTCCAGCGTGCGACGTTCCAGATTTTCGAGGCGGAGTCTCCGAGCGAATCGAGGCCATCGCTGACCTGTCGCTGGTTCTGGACGGAACCAACGTAGGTGCGCGTGACCTTAATCGCCATACATAGCCTATGCAGATGAGTCAACTTAATGGTGTGGATTAGCGTGGAATATCCGGTCTTCCATCGAGCGGTGGATTGTGGAATTGAGTGACGCGATTCACGCCCGGCGTAAACGCCGGGATTCTCTCGCTGTTTAAAGATAGAACAATTTTCATAGAGTTCCTTTCATACTACTTTCCCTGAAATATCTGTCCGCGACATGTGCGTTCAGATCGAAACTTCGAGCGGCGCAAGAGTTTTGTATGTCAGTGGGGTAGTGGGTACTAGGTGATTCAAAATGGGAAAGCCGACATTTGAAGCGAACAACGGGGAGGAACTCACGCTCACAGTGGACGATAGAGGGCGAGTAACACTCCCAAAAGAGGTTCGAGACCGATTAGGAATCGAATCGAACGATGAGATTTCTGCAACCCTCGTCGGATCGGTCCTTGAGGTCAACCCCAAACCGAGTTCGAAATTAGAGACAGCAACAGCCGGTCGGGAGAACTGGGAGAACACGACCCCAACTGATGCCGGAGAAACGCTCTTTGGGCCAATGGACCAGTGAGTGACTCTCCAATGACTGATTCTCTCCCGACCGAAGTGACGGTTCTCACTGACGTGAACGTGCTAGCAATCGCACTCACCGAGGATCATCCTGCCCACGACGATGTGTATCCGTGGATCCAGAACGCGATCGATGGACCAAACGTCTTGCTCGTGTTCGATTACTATCCGTTCCGAGCGCAGTATCTGATGACGAGCAATTTTGGCGTAGACGAAGTTGCTGCTCGAAACGCCGTTCAATCACTTATCCGTAGCCCTGCACGAATCGTCAGCGCCACCGAGACGACGTTACTTGAGGCGTACGAGATCAGCGCTGAGAAAAACTACGACGTGTACGATTCGTTTATCGTTGCGCTTACACGAGCATATGACGCTGATTACTTGATTACGACTGATGGTGATTTTGACGAACTGTGCGACGATGAAGAGGTAAAATGCGTCAATCCAATCCCGACTGAAAAACGTGAGAAATTGACACTGATTGATGGATAGTGTAGTCCACGATGTATGTTTGGTCTATCGTTGGTAGCTGACCGGAACTCTGTGAGCCGTAGTGCACAGAGTTATATCGGTACACTACGTAGTGAGTTATATGAGTCGGAATGATCGAGGTGAGTACTCATCGACAGTGACAGACGAAGAAATCCTTGCATTCATCGCTCGCGAGGATCGGCCAATCCAGACAGCACAGTCAATCAGTGATCAGTTCGGTATCGACCGCTCGCAAGCCTATCGACGACTCCAACGTCTTTCCGACGATGGCGTTCTCGAGCGATCAAAGGTTGGAGGGAGAGCTGTCGTATGGTGGCTCTCGACCGAAAGTGAGCGGGCGAGCAAAGTACTGATCAGTGACGTCAACCCAGACGACCCACTGTTTGATCGGGAAACCTTCGAGGCGGGAGAGCCGACTACTACCTCTGAAAGCATTGATGACATCCTCTACGGTGACGCTGGATCGGCATGAGCCAAGAGACACCGACTCCACTCTTCATTGACACCGGCGGGTTTTACGCGGCGTATGTCGAGGACGACGCCAACCATGCTCGAGCTTCAGCTGTATTCGACGCGATTCAGGCTGGTGAATACGGACCGATCTTCACGAGCCGGTACGTTCTTGCCGAGCTCGCAACCGTGATCCTCTATCGAAAAAGCCACTACCACGCAGTTTCGACGCTCGAGGAGCTCCGGACCTCAGAGACGATCAATGTGGTCCCCGTGACTGAGGACATATTCGACGCGGCAAACGAGCGGTTCGTCGACTACGATGACCAGGAAATCGCGTTCTTCGATCACCTTGGCGGTGCACTCGCTCGTGAATACGAGATTGAGCATGTCTTCACATTCGATCCGGACGATTTCCATACGCTGGGGTTCACTGTCGTTCCAGTCGATACGGCAGACAGCTCTCGTCGTAAATGAGAGCAAGGCCATACAGGTGTCGGTCTCCCCAACATGAACCAACAGTACTTGCCCGCGAACGAGAACGGAATTTCAAGTGACTACTAGTTCATCGTCATCCTCGAGTTCCCCGAGCCCTGAAAGATCGTATACCAGTGGTTCTCGAACCGCTTGACCGGAATCGAGCTCCCAGTCGTCGGGGAATCGCGGTCGATCATCGAGTCCAGGGAGGTGAGGCGCAACAATCCCGCGTGGAAACCGATACGCCAGATTTCGGTAGAAATGTTGTTTTCCGGTCTCCTGGTTTTTACTGTGTCGTTCGGTGAACTTCTTGCGATGAGTCCCATAGACGTTTTTATGCGGTGGCTCGTGATCGGAGAGATTGGTAATCCATTTTCCAACGAACGCACGAAACTCGTGTTCCCAAATCCTGGTGATTTCATCATCGTCTTCGGCTACCTCGCCTCCCTCTTCGAGATCGACGAGAAATGTCGAGAAGGCTGCTTCGAGACTCTGCTCGTGTCGGTCTGCGGGCTGACACTCGTTCCACTCGGCACGGATAGGGAACTCGGTGAGTTCCTCATCCTGAAGCACGTACAATGACTCGACGAAGTGGACGTAGGTTAGATCGACCGGAACGAACGGCAGATTCACTTTCGTCCAGTCCTTTTTGAAGTCTTCTTTAGTTTTGTATCTATTCAGAACATTGCCATTGCTGTCCCGGACGATATACTCGCCGTTTGTCTTTTCCAGTCGTGGCAGTTCATCGAAGAACGACTCGACCGGCTCCATCGTTGGCCCGGATGCGAGTACTGTCCCATCGTTCATCAGCGAGAGCGTTCCCTCCCAGTCGATTTGCCAGTCGCTTTCCGTCATACCCTTCGGAAGCAATACCGGCTGGCCATCGATACTGGCCGTCTTCGACATCGTATGCAGTTTTGCACCCGTCTCGGTCGTCTCTTTCATACAGAAGGCGAGTTTGTTGATCACCCACGAGGCGATCTCTTCGGATGGCGGCGGGGTTTCTCCATGGTCTTCATCGGGAGCCATCACGACGATCGTCGGATACCCCCATAACGCAGCTCGTGTGATATTCGTATAGACGTTCGCTGGTCGGGACTTGTTCTTGGTCTCGACTTCGACGGCATAGATGTCGCCAGCCTCGGTTTTGATCCATAGATCCGGCTGGGAATCTCCCTGCTGCCTGACGATGTGGACGGCACATCCCTGCTCGCGGAAGTACTGAGCGACCGTCTTGATAGCCTCGAAATGATGTTCGGTTCCGTCGTTTGCCGTCTGCCGATCAAGTGTTGCGATGTCATCGTCTTGGTCGACGTTCGTTGTGACCGACACGGGATCAGGTGTGACGGACGCCGGACCAGCTTGAAGCTGATCAAGCGTCAGGACCGTCCGCCCCGGGACACCGTCGAAGGGATCGACATCCTGGGAGACTGCATCCAAATCAATGAATGCACCCAGATCCGTCTCGCGAGCCAGGATTCGGTCATAGTCGCAGATCGCGTCGTACTCGTTCGGGGCCCCATACCGTCCGCGGAAGAGATCCCGAAACTGATCTTTGCCGGTGACGAGATTCTGGATCGAGTGTAGATTGCCGCCATCCAGCGGTCCTTCTGACTTGAACTTTATTATGGACGGGTCGTACCAATCTCGATAGAGTAGATTCCGGAACGCCTCGAGACTCGATGTGACTCCGAGTTCTTCGAAACTGGCAGCTGGATCAATCGGAAAACCGTTTTCGACCATAGTGGCGATGTCTTTTTTCGACTGGAGCTGGTGTCGAGTTCCGAATAGGACGATCCGAACGGTCAGCTGATACTCGAAGTTCTCGGGACAGTTCTCCGGCCGATGTCGGATGATGGCGTGGTATAAAAACGGCTCGTTGCGCAGATCCTCGAGCAGTGTGGAGAGTCCGACCCCGTTGACGCCGGTAGAGAGTTTCCGACCGTCATCCATGACCAGCCTGAAGGTTATCGCTGGCGAAGAGGGCTTGAATCCTGCAACCGGTATGGAACCGGTGTAGATATCCAGCCAGTCGGGTATTGGATCCTCAAGTATGTTGACGACCGTCTGTAAGGGCTCTGGCTCTCCGTAACCATTGTCCGCGGAAACACTGAGGTCTGCCTGATAGGTGTCTTGAATCTTGTATGATGACGGGCTGAGAAAGATCAAATTCCGATCCTCGAGGTGATAACACCCGAATTCGAGATAATCAATCGGTTGCTCCGAGTTGAAGATGTCGCGGATTGCCGCCGCCATCCTCTCGCCACTTCGTTCGAATTGTGTTGCCTGCGCGGGCGTGAGTTCCATGACAGCCGCTTGGTTGTAATCAAACGGCGTCTGCGACAGCGTGTCTGTCGGGAGCTGTACTTGTTGGATTTCGGCTCGTCGATCCGGTTTAGACATGGGTATCGAGGGATTGCAGTGAATGTTTGGAGGCCAGTGGCGACAGCAGCGGTGATAGCAAAACCAGGAGTCGCCACTGGGCTATCGATGCGGTTTGGTCTCGAGGTGTCCTCAAACGGTGTCTGGAGATTGCATCGGTCGTATGGTTGAATCCATCGGTGAGCCAGTACGTTCCAGACACGCAATGAGACGGACCAGAGTGGCCCCACTGGCGGTCATGGTAGCCACCGACTCGACATTGTGCCGGCTGTGACCATCTCTGGGACCGGATTAGAGAATTGGTCTCACTGGTCGGTTTCTGGCAGTGCCATCTCGGATTCTCTTTCATCGTGATTCACCTAAGTGATCAAATGTACCGGTACTATATATAAGCATTCTCTCCCTTTCCAAAAGCAACCCATATTTTCCCGAATTCTATCGACATTCCCAAGATATTGTTGGTGGACTTTTGGATTTCTCTCTGCTAAGAACAAGCTCTGCATAGGAGAGTCTCCGATTGAGCAACCGCTGCGAAGGGAACTTCCTAACGAACTACAACCGCTGCGAAGGGAACTTCCTAACGAACTACAACCGCTGCGAAGGGAACTTCCTAACGAA
>NZ_WUBV01000031.1:0-23377 GCF_009807105.1 Natrialba sp. INN-245
GATCCGACTTCTAGTCTAGTTAAAGTGACTATTTAGACGCTAGTGACTACACCGCGATAGGTCGGAGCTAATTTCGAAATCGTGCAACGGGCTATACTACAGAGAAAACGTTCGTCGAACTAGTTGCGCGTCTGACTGGCCAACGGATTGAACAAAAACGGTACGAACAGGAACTGCAGGCACGGAGTCGCCATCTCGAACGCGAACGGGACCGGTTCAAAGCAATCGCGGACACGACCTCTGACCTCCTCTTCAGATTCGACCTCGAGGGACAGTTCACCTACGTCTCGTCTGCGTCTGAGCGAATTTTGGGTTACGAACCCGAGGAGATGATCGGTGAGCCGTTTACGACGTTCAACACCGAGCGATCGGCCGAGCGTGCGCTGGCTGCGTTCGAATCTATTCTCGAGGGAGACGATATCGACGCTGTCGAACTCGAACTAACCACGGCAACGGGCGACACGGTCGTGCTCGAAGTGAATGGGACTCCAGAAACGGAAGATGGAGAAATTGTCGGTGTACATGGCGTGGGGCGTGACATCACCCAACAGAAGAAGTCCCAACGCGAGCTCGAACTCAAAAACAAAGCGATCGACGAGGCACACGTCGGGATCACCATCGCCGATGCCCAACAGCCGGAGAATCCGATCGTGTATGCGAACCGAGGGTTCGAGCAAATAACGGGCTACGATCCCGCCGACGTAACTGGTCGGAGTTATCGCTTTCTGCAGGGTGAACAAACCGATCCCACAGCGGTGACGAAGCTACGAGAGAGCATCGAAGCGTGTGAACCAACCGTCGTGGAACTCGTAAATTACCGCAAGGACGGAGTTCCGTTTTGGAACGAGGTTCGGGTCGCGCCGGTCAAAAACGAGGCAGGTGTTGTGACACATTTCCTCGGCATTCAGAACGACGTTACTGGTCGGAGACGGCAAGAGCACCTGGTCAGAGTACTCAATCGAGTGCTTCGTCACAACCTTCGCAACGACATGCAGGTGATTACGGGTCTCTCTCACCTTCTCGAAACCGATGACGATACGACGCCCGCCGAAATCGGAAGCGACATTCGAAACGTCGGTGAGGAGTCGATCGAACTCGGCGAACGCGCACGAGAACTGGAAGACGCTGCCTCTCGGGACGTGAAACCGTCACGACTCGATCCAGACTCGTTGCTGACAGAGATTGCCTCACGGTACCGAGAACAGTTCCCACGCGTAGTAATCGATACGGACGTACGCACCGAGAAGGATATCTGTGCTGGTAGTGAGATCACCGGTGCAGTTTCGGAACTCGTCGAGAATGCAGTAAAGCACAACACGTCTCGGGAGCCTCGCGTCGAAATCGAACTCGTCGACGATGGCGAGTGGATCGTGCTGTCCGTCGAAGACAACGGGCCTGGTATCGACGAAATGGAAGCGAACGTGATTTCCCACGGCGAAGAACGAGACCTGGAACACGGATCCGGTCTGGGACTCTGGTTAGTGAACTGGTGTGTAACTCGATACGGCGGATCGTTCGACGTTCACCCGAAGAGCGGTACTGGTTCCTGTGCGACTATTCGTCTGCCAGCGATAGAGGCAGATCAGACAGTTGCAGATGCGTCGAAGCGACCGACTGTTTTGTTCTGGTAGGACCAACTTCATACATCCGATTACCTACTCAGTATGATTTTTGTTTGTTATTTTCGAAGTGATTTCGGTCCGTTCCGTGGTGGTGCCGGCTGTCCCCGCGGGCGGGAAGTGGATCGATCGCGGACGGGTTGCCGTCGGTCGCCGCCGATGTCAACGCCGGACCACCCCTCGAGAACGCTGTCGCCGTCGATTTATCTTGGCTCGCTGACGAATGGGGAACGTTTGGACGGATCTGTGAGAACCCTCTTTCAATACCTCGGTCATGCTTCGAGTGCAATGATCCGGAACAAACTACCCGCAGTCGCACTCGCAATGGTGCTCGTGATGGCCGCCGTCGCACCCGCTGCGGCGGCCGGCGAGGCGACCGCCGAGGAATCGATGACGGTCACGATCGAAACGACCGAAGAGCAGACGCTGGCAACGATCGAACGGTCCGGCTCGGCCGCCACCGGTGCGGATGTCACCGTTTCCGCGGTCGGTAACGGAAGCGCTGAAGCGGCCGGAACGTACGAGTCCGACGCCGAGGGGACCGTCGTCCTGCCGACCCCCGACGTCGACGAGACGGTCGCGTTCGAGATCGACACCGACGATGCCGCCGTCTCGGGCGTCGTGACGCTGTCCGCCTACCACGGCGAGGAGCGTACGATCACCATCGAACTCGAGGGCGAAGGCTCCGCCTCGAGCGAGGCAGGGAACGACGACGATGAGGCATCCGACGAATCGGAGAGCGACGACGCCGATGAGTCGGGAAGTGACGACGTCGATGAGTCCGAAGACGAGACCGAAGCAGACGAGTCGGAGAACGACGACAACGGCGACTCCGACGAATCACAGGCCGACGAGGTCGACGAAGACGGTGGCTTCGCCGCCTGGATCAGCTCGACGTTCCAGAGCACGGTCAGCGTCTTCACCTCGAGCGGATCGGCTGAGGCGGACGCCGAAAGCAGCGCATCCGTCGAGTCGGGTGCCGACGAGGCTAGCGACGGGGCTTCCGACGATGACGAGGACCGAAGTGACGACGGATCCTCGGCCGAAGCCGGTGGCTCCTCGAGTGCCGACGTCGATGCAGACGTCGACGACGGCGTCAGTACGGAAGCCGAGAGCGAAACCAGCGTCGAGGTCAGCACCGGCGACGCAGACGAAGACGAGAGAGACAATGACGAGGGCGCTGATGACGGATCCTTGGCTGAAGCCAGCGGTTCCTCGAGCGTCGACGTGAGCGGCGAGTCCGATGGCGTCGGAGTCGACGTCGACTCCGAGGCCGAAAGCGAGGGCAACCTCGAGGTCGGTAGTGACGATGGTGCTGATGAGAACGACGAGGACGCGTCGGCGGCGAGCGAGACCGAGGGAGAGACTGGGGCCCACGCGAGCGGGTGACGCCCCCACACACACCTCGAATCGAGAGATTGACCCGCTCCGTGTGAACTGTTATCCCTCCCACTCGACGAACGTCTTACTTCGATTTCGGTCTACGTGTTACTGATTCGTCCAAAAACGACTTTCTGTTGGAACGTAATTTCCCCTCACGAGGAAGAACATCGGGTGAAACGAATGCGAGTAACCCAAACACTCGTTATCGTATCAGTTATTTGCCTTCTATTCGCCGCTCCAGCGAGTGCGTTCGGAGCGCAGGCGGGCGTCGCGTCACTCGAGACGAGTGACGTCACTGACGAGGACGACACGGTCGCAACGGACGACGGTGATATCGACGATACAGACACTGACGACACGGATACCGACGGAGATACGGACGACTTCGATACCGAGATCGGCAGTGATACGGACGGCACAGACACCGAGGCCGATTCCGACGATACCGATAGTGGAACGGACGACGGAGATACTGACTCCGACGACGTCGACACTGACGACACTGACGCTGATGCGGACGGTGACACCGACGCTGGTACGGATACCGTCACAGACGGCGACACTGACGACAGTAATTCCGACGCCACGGATGCGGGGGTCATCGATACGGACGCCACGGATACCGACTCCTCCGGGACGACGGATGGAGCCGCTACCGACGGTTCGGGTCTCGACCCCATCGACTCGACGACTGACGACGACTCCGATTCGATAGCGACCAGTGAGAGCGACGACGTCGACGAGACGATCGAGACACTCGAGGCCGACCTCGAGGCGATTCTCTCGAACGAGAGTGCGAACCGAACCGCCGAAGAGCTCGAGACCGACCTCGAGGAGATTCTTTCGAGCGAGAGTACGAACGAAACCGACGAGGCGATTCGGACGGCGGTCGACGAGTTGCTTTCGGAGGTGGATCGAGTCGACGTTTCGGGGACGCTCTCGGAGGACGATCGTGTCAACGTCTCGATCGAGGATTCGATTTCGGCGAACGGATCGATTGAAAACCCGTCGTCCGTGGACGCCGAACTGAACGCCACGACGAGTGCCGACGCCGACAGCGAACGACTGGAATCCACTGCATCCGAACGGACGGATACCGCCGACGAGTCGACGGACCGGACGGCGTCCGAACCGAGCGACGACGACTCTGGGGGCGGATCAGTTCCCAGCTCTGGCGCCGGTGCTGGCGTCGCGATCGGTGCCGGTGCAGCGGGCGCTGCCCTCGTGGCTCGACGAGTGGGGACGACTGCACTCCTTTCGGCGGGCTCGGTCGGCGGTGGGGGTGGATCACTGCTCTCGACGGCGACGGCGGTGCTTCGTGAGTGGGCGACGCGACTGTTCGCCCTGCTTGGCTATCAACGGTTCAGCGACGACGACCCCCTCGAGCACGAGACGCGTTCGGCGATCTACGACCACGTTCGGGACTCTCCTGGCACGTATCTCGCGGAAATTGGCGAGGAGACTGACGTCCCGATGCAGACCGCGCGATACCACCTCAGAATTCTCGAGTTCGAGAATCTGATCTCGCGAAAGAGCATCCGGGGCCGTCGCCGCTACTTCCCGATCGGATCCGAGTCGGACGAACTCGACGCCGCGCTCAACGACGAGCCGACGGCCGCCGTCCTCCATGCGTTGGCTACCGAAGGGCCAGATTCGGTTAGCGGTCTGGCAGAGACGCTCGATCGTGATCCGAGCACCGTGACTCACCATCTCGAGCGTCTCGAGGAAGACGGTCTCGTCGAACGCGAACGGGAGGGGCGTTCGGTCGTCAATCGATTGGCCGTGGACGTCGAGGGGATGCTGGCTGGCGATGAGGGTGTGGAGACACCGTCCGGTCCCGGTTCCGGTCCCGTTGGGCCCGATGTGACCGCCGGCGAGGGTGCTGATTGATCCGGGACGATCTCCTCGAAGTGTGGTTGCGACGAGGGGTCGTCCCGATGCAAAACGATATCGAAATCTATTAACACCTGAATGTGGCGATTGGTGTCAATGAAACGGGTCCAGGAACTCGAGTCCGCCGGGATCTGTGAACGGATCGTCGCCGAAGTCGCGAAACTCGAGGACGTCGACCCCGTTGCACTCCCGCCACTCTACCGGACGATCGATCCCGATGCACTGTCGTCGATCTTCGCGGAGACCCAACGCGGAACCGACCGGACTGGTCGGGTCGTGTTTCGGTACGCGGGATACGACGTCACGGTCGAGTTCGGAACCACGACCGTCGTGACGATCGAATAGCTCGACTTCTCACCGACGGCCCGACCCGCATCTCCCTGGAAACGCTTAGGACGATGGCGTTCGCAGTACGACTCGTGAGCGAAAATCGCGTCGTTCAGGGGCGAATGGTCACCGCAGAGACGCTCGCGGAACTGATCGAGGGAGAGCCGGTGATGGAGGCCGAATCCATCTCGGAGGCCGATCGCGACTGCCCGGATTGCGGGGGTGACGTTCTGTCAGTGGGGTACATGCCGTCGGTCACCGCCTTCGTCGTCGGCCAGAAGTGCCAGGACTGTTCGTGGAGTGACACCGATCGAGACTGATCGTACCAGCTACCAGACGAGCCACTCGCAGACGAGGACGACCGCGGCGAGAAAGACGTGTTCGCCGTCGACGACGAACCCGTAGAACAGCGGCCCACGATCCGCCGTCGCGAACGGAACGTAACAGAGGACGTAGCCGTTCATCGCGAGGACGACGAGGTACCGACTCGGGAGCACGCTCGACGCGACGAGGGCGAGGACTGCCGCGGCGACGACGACGGTTGCGGCCGCCGAGAGGAGACGTGTTCGACGGGGGCCGACCGTGTTGGGGACGGTTGCGATCCCCTCCGCGCGGTCGCCTGCGATGTCTTTGACGTCGAAGACGACCGCCGCGATGGTGATCATCACGCCGACGTACCCGGCGAGAAAGAGGATCTCGACGCTCGGGAGCTGCCCGTAGTAGTAGCCGACGCCGAGCGGGATCACCGCCCAAGCGAATCCGACGAAACAGTTCTTGACGAGGAAGACGCGTTTGATGCCGACCGAGTAGGCGACTGCTACCGCGGCCGGGAGGAGCAAGTACACCGCACCGGATATTCCGAGGACGACGGCGACCGCGATCGCACCGACGTAGAGGACCGACCCGACCGCGAGCCAGAGTCGACCGTACCGTTTCGTAAACGATGCACGCGCCGGAACGTTTCGTTCGTCTTCCTCGAGGTCCGTGATTCGGTTGATGCTGTAGACGAACATCGTCGCGGCGAAGACGATAAACAGCGGGAAGGGATCGAACGGCAGGTCCGTGAGCGAGACCGTCGTAATCGCGACGCTGACCGTCGCGAGCGAGATGAAGACGTTCGTATGGACCAGCGTGCGGAGTACGGTCCGTATCGATGAGAGCCATCGCAGCCGAGATCCGTCACTTTCAGTTGTCACGTCGGTTCCGTCCGTTGTCGTTTCCGTTCGAGTACGTAGCGACTGGACGGACTTGGCAATTATGTTGTCCCTGCGCCGCACTCTTTACTGTGGCCCACGAATCGCCGGTAACGATGGTAACGATCGATCTGACGAGCAGCCAGCGGGCGATCCTCACCGCGCTGGTCAACGGCTATCAGGGTGAGGAATCTCCCGTGCCGGCGAAGACGATCGCCGAGACGATTGACCGAGAACCGCGAACCGTCCGCAACCAGATGTCGAGTCTCAACTCGCTCGGACTCGTCGAAGGAGTTCCCGGCCCACACGGCGGGTACGAGCCGACCGACGCGGCCTACGATATCCTCGATCGACGTCCGGTCGACAACCCCGAAACGGCGGTTCTCGCGCGCGAGTTCGACCGAGTCGATGCGGTCGTCGACGGTATCACGTTTACGAACGTCCATCACCCGGAGCTCTGTCGAGCGAGAATTCGATTTCAGGAGTCGGTTCAGACGCTCGGGGAAGGTGATGCGATCGCGATCGGAGCGATACCCCACGTCGGTCTGTTGATCGCCGGCGAAATCGAGGCAGTCGAACCGTCTCGAAACCACGTCTTGCTCAACGTTGCGCGACTCGAGACTCCCGGTTCGTAGCCAACTGCGCTAGCGTTTCGGACTGTCTTCGGTTCTATACGGTTCTCGTCGGCGTTTATCGTGTTTCTGTGCCGAATCGAGAGACAGCTACGACAGACGGGGAGCAGAACCCGTCGGTTAGCGACGATACTCCCTATCGGATCCGGCCGGGAGATACCGATGAGTCCGGACGACTGGGCGCGTTTGTCCCGTCGACGTTGAAATACTGTTTGGAACCGCCCGAATAGTCGTGATTGTTCGCACAGATGTCGGTATCGGAGTTGAGACTCGGCGGCTGAATCGGAAAGCGAGTGGAAACTAACAGGATTTAAGCAAGGTGGGAACCGCCGTTCGAATGGCTATGAAACTCCACGAATATCAGGCGAAAGACGTCTTCGCCGACGCCGGGATTCCGACGCCGGCGTCAGCACTCGCCTCCGACGTCGACGGCGTCGTCGCCGCGGCCGAGGAGATCGGGTATCCAGTCGCGATCAAAGCGCAAGTACAGGTCGGCGGCCGTGGGAAGGCCGGCGGCATCGAACTCGTCGACGACGAAGACGAAGCACGCGAGGCGGCCGACACCATCCTTGGGATGGATCTCAAGGGCTATCACGTCGGACAGGTCCTCGTCGAGGAAGCGGTCGACTTCACCGACGAACTCTACGTGGGGATCACGATGGACCGCGGTGCGGGGAAACCCGTGGCGATGGTCTCGACGAAAGGTGGCGTCGACATCGAGGAGGTCGCCGAGGAAGATCCTGACGCGATCGCACAGGAACACATCGACCCGTCCTTCGGCATGCACCCCTACCAGGCGCGGAAAGCCGTCTACGATGCCGGCGTCGACAGCGCCGTCGCTCGTGACGTCTCGAGCGTGCTCACCACGCTCTACGATCTCTGGACGAGCCGCGACGGCTCCGACGCCGAGATCAACCCGCTGATGGTCACCGCCGACGATGAGGTCATCGCGGCCGACGCCGTGATGAACATCGACGAAGACGCGCTGTTCCGCCAGCCCGAGTTAGCGGAAATGGAAGAGGAGGCCGCGAGCGGCGACGAACTCGAGCAGAAAGCCGACGAGTACGACTTCGACTACGTTCGCCTCGAGGGGAACACGGGTATCATCGGTAACGGTGCGGGCCTCGTCATGACGACGCTCGACCTCGTCGACCACTACGGCGGCGAACCCGCGAACTTCTTGGACGTCGGTGGCGGCGCGAAAGCGGACCGGATCGCGAACGCGCTCGATATGGTGTTCTCGGATGACAACGTGGATAGCGTCGTCTTCAACATCTTCGGCGGCATCACCCGCGGTGACGAGGTCGCCAAGGGGATCAACGAGGCACTCGAGCAGTTCGACGAGATTCCGAAGCCGGTCGTCGTCCGCCTCGCTGGGACGAACTGGGAAGAAGGGATGGAGATTCTCAACGAGGACCTCGTGACGGTCGAACAGACCCTCGAGGATGCAGTTCAGCGTGCCGTCGAGTACGCTGCGGAGGTGGAAGCATGAGTGTGTTAGTCGACGACGAGACGCGCGTCGTGGTACAGGGTATCACCGGCGGGGAAGGCAAGTTCCACGCCGAACAGATGATCGAGTACGGCACCAACGTCGTGGCCGGCGCGGTCCCCGGCAAGGGCGGTCAGGAAGCCGCCGGCGTTCCGGTGTACGACACCGTCGACGAGGCCGTCGAAGCGGAGGACGCAGACACCTCCGTCATCTTCGTCCCACCGGCGTTCGCGGGCGACGCCATCTTCGAGGCGCTCGACACCGACCTCGAGTTGGCGGTCGCGATCACGGAAGGCATTCCGACTCAGGACATGGCGCGAGTCAACAAGCGTCTCACCGAGACCGACACGCGACTCATCGGTCCGAACTGTCCTGGTCTCATCACGCCCGGCGAGGCCAAACTCGGCATTCTCCCCGGCAACATCTTCGCCGACGGCAACGTCGGACTCGTCTCCCGTTCGGGGACGCTGACCTACCAGGTCGTCGACAACCTGACCAACCGCGGCATCGGTCAGACCACTGCGATCGGTATCGGCGGCGACCCGATCATCGGCACCGACTTCGTCGACGCCCTCGAGTTGTTCGAAAACGACGACGAGACCGAAGCCATCGTCATGTGCGGTGAGATCGGCGGCGAAGACGAAGAGGAAGCGGCCGCGTTCATCGACGAGCACGTCGACACGCCCGTCGCCGGCTTCATCGCCGGCCGAACCGCGCCGCCGGGCAAACGTATGGGTCACGCCGGTGCGATCGTCTCCGGCTCCGGGACCGGCACCGCAGAGAGCAAGATTTCGGCGCTCAACGACGCTGGCGTCCCCGTCGGTGACACTCCCGAGGAGGTTGCCGACCACATCGAAGAGTTCCTCTCGTAGACGCCCGACGACGCTCGCGTTCTTCTTTCGCGCCGTCGACGTCCGATCGATCCCAGTCGGTAGGCTCTCTCGGTACTCGAGTCTGGTTTTTGGTGGCTACGATGGTGTGTCAACGACGTTCACGAGAGGGATTCGAGCAGGGTCGGGGCGGCCCCGTCGTCCATGACCGGTGGGGCCTAAAAGAGGCTCGCGAGCTTCGCGCGGAGTCGACCGAAAAAGCCCGTCGGGACGTCGTCCGCGTCCTCCGGCCAGTCGGATTCGGTACTGGGCTCGCTGGTCGAGTCGCCATCCGATTCGTCCGTCTCCGTCGGGTCGGCGTCGGCTTCCGACCTGGTGGATCTGGTGGTCTCCTCGGAGTCGCTGTCCGCGAACCCGATCCCTTCGGGTTCGATGTCCGAAAACTCCGGCTCGGCGGGTTCGATTTCACCCACTTCGGGCTCGTCCGGTTCGTCTTCCGACTCGTCGGCTGCGAACGGGCTCGACTCGCTCGAGTCCGTCGAGGCACCGTCCGAACTGATCGATCGATTGCCCTCATCGGGTCTGGCGTTCGTCTCGAGGACCGACCGCTGGGTCTCGGTTGCGGGCTCGTCGTTCGAGTCCGTGGACTCGATCGCACCTGCGGCGTCTTCGGCCACGTCGCCCTCGGCTGTCGACTCCGCCGATCGGTCGTCGGTTGAAGGGGGTGCGTCCGACGGGGAGTCGTCCGAGTCGTTCACGCCGGCGGAGTCGCCGGCGTCGATCCAGAGGAACTCCTCACCTTTCGTCCGCTCGGTCAACAGGAGGTTCGTCAACGCCTCCTCGTCGGCGAGCAGGTCGTCGTCGACCTCCGGCTCGGGTTCGGGTTCGTCCGCGCTCGCGATGATGTCCTCGGGACTCTCGTCGGCGAGCAACTCGTCGGTTCCGGAGCGATCGACTTCGTCTTTGAGCTGTCCGAAGACCGTCGCGGCGGTCTGGTCTTCGACGCCCTGGTCGTCCTCGGACTCGCCGTCGTCGTCTCGGTCGACGTCGGTCTCGAGGGGCTCCTCCGCGATCTCCCCGAACAGTTCGTCGGCGCTCGAGCCGATGTCGAACCCGCCGTCGCCCGGTTTGTTTTCGATCGTACTGTCGGTCATGGACTCGCTCTCTACCACTACATTATCACAGATAATTAAGTTTTGGAATTTTTTCAGTCACGTTACCTGAGAGACGGAGTGTATTAACGTGTCGGCCGATTTCGGGTTCTCGACCGAACACTAGTTGACGAACGACCACTTTTCGGAAGTTTCCTGTATCATACGTCGGATACGGGCGTGCAACGATCGGTCGCGGTCGGTCGGTGGCAACGAGCCAGCGATCAGAGTTGGTTTTCGTCATTGCACTCGCGGTCTACCGACTGCTCCACCCCGACGCGCGCGTTCGTCTCACTGGCGGTCACGAGGTCGCGTTCGACGCCGACGAGCAACACCTGCCCCTCGAGGCCGGTGCCGACGGCCTTCTCACCGGCGATTATCTCACGACCGGCGGACAGTCCGCGGTAGCGGATCTCGATGTCGTCGACCGTGCGGGTCTCGAGCCAAACCGGGAGGTGAACGCGTTCGACCCCGACGAGATACGGGCGCGAGGGGCCACATCTTCGGACGACGATTGACGGACCCCGCCCGCTCGATCGGAACCGTGAAAGTGAAACGGCGGCGATGACTCCGTTCACCCGAATGGAAGACCGCGGGTTTGACCTCGAGGATCGGCTGGCTGACCTCGGGGAAAAACGGAGGCTATCGCCCGCCGACAGGGTCGCCGAACGGGGGTACTTCGCGGAGCCCACCGGCGGCGAACTTCCGGTGCTCGAGTCGGCCGAGGCGCTGGTGTTCGGTTCGAACAACTATTTGGGCCTGACCGACGACCAGCGCGTACAGGACGCAGCCAGACAGGCCGCTGCGACGGTCGGGACCGGTGCCGGTGCGAGTCGACACGTGACCGGTGATACGATGGTCCACCGTGACGTCGAGCGGCTTCTCGCGGAGGTAAACGGCTGCGAACGGGCGCTTGCGTTTCCGTCCGGATACGCGGCGAACGTCGGGACGATTACAGCCCTCGAGCCGGATGTCGTCTTCGCCGACGAGTCCAACCACGCGAGTCTCGTCGACGGCTGTCGGCTCGCGGGCTGTGAGACGATCGTATACGACCACTGTGACGCCGACGACTTGCGATCGAAACTGGTCGAGCGAGTCGAACAGCCCGACGGGGTCGTCACCGATGGCGGCGACGAATCCTGGCTGATTCTTACCGATTCCGTCTTCGCCGCCGACGGCTCGGTCGCGCCCCTCGAGACGATCTCTGACCTCGCGACGGAGTTCGGCGCGTGGGTGATGGTCGACGAGGCCCACGCGACGGGCTTGTACGTCGACGGCGGTGGAATCGTCCAGGCAGAGGGTCTCGAGGATCAGGTTCACGTTCAGATGGGTGTCCTCTCGGCGGCGCTGGCCAGCCAGGGTGGGTACATCGCTGGAAGCGACGCACTGATCGAGTACGTACTCGCTCGTGCGCGCCCGTTCGTTCACTCGACGGGGCTGGCACCGCCGGCGGCGGCGGCTGCGAGTGAAGCGTTGCACCTCGCGCGCCACAGCGACGCACGCGAACGACTCTGGGAGAACGTCTCCCACCTGCGAGACGGACTCGAGACGATGGGGTTCTCGGTATCCGGAGAGTCACAGATTCTCCCGGTCACTCTCGCCGACCACGAGGATGCACACGCACTCGTCAGAGAGCTTACCGAGCACGGCATCGTCGTTCCACCGGTGGTTCGACCGCCCACAGGGCCAACGACAGCCGACCACGGCGACGCCCAGTCCGTCGTCCGACTCGTTCCCATGGCGACACACGACCGGGATGATATCGTCGCCTGTCTCGAGACACTCCAGGACGCCAGCGAACGGGTTGGACTCCCCTGATCGAGTCGATCGGGTTCCGTCTGTGATCGGTCGGGACGGATCATAGCGGTCCGTGCCAGTCGTCGAACGGCGTTGTACGCTGCTCGAGAGGCTGCTAGTGCGCTCGAGTGCGATCGATGAGTGATCGTCTCACCGACTACGAACGGTCGCTACGAACGACGTGTCTATCCCGTCGCTGACTCGAATGAAACTGACGGGAACGACATTCTACCCAGCTTATATACTGCAGATATACACGGGATCCATTCCGAAACTGACCGTGCTTTGGTTGTTGTGCGAGGATGTGGTGGCGTCTAGATCAACTGTTACAGCGAGATCGAACGCTCCGATTCTCGATCGACGTATCAGAAATAATTGCGGTCGTCGATTGGGGTTTCAGAAGCCTTTTCATTTACTGGGGGCAAGTTCGCCTTAACATGGCTGAGGATCTCAACTGGGCGATCGGAGGCGAGGCTGGCGACGGTATCGACTCCACCGGAAAGATTTTCGCTCAGGCCCTTTCCCGAGCCGGACGGCACGTGTTCACGTCGAAAGACTTCGCCTCACGGATCCGCGGCGGCTACACCGCCTACAAGATCAGGACCTCGGTCGAGGACGTCCAGAGCGTCGTCGATCGCCTGGACATCCTGGTCGCGTTGACCCAGCGAACCATCGACGAGAATCTCGACGAACTCCACGAGGGAAGTGCCGTCATCTACGACGGCGAGCGTTCGTGGGAGGCAGAGATTCCCGACGAAATCACCGCGGTCGACGTCCCCCTCAAATCGCTCGCGGAGGACGCGGGCGGGGCGATCATGCTCAACGTCGTCGCGCTCGGGGCGGCGTGTGAACTCGTCGGCTTCGACGTCGAGTACTTGGACGAGGCCCTCGAGAAGCGCTTCGGCGGAAAAGGCACGAAGATCGTCGAGAACAACAAACAGGCGGCCCGGCTGGGCCAGGAGTACGTCCAGGAGAACTACGATCTCTCTCATCTCGAGTACGACCTCGAGACGACCGACAACGATTACGTTCTCCTCAACGGTAACGAAGCGATCGGAATGGGTGCGATCGCTGCTGGTTGCCGGTTCTACGCGGGGTATCCGATCACCCCTGCGACCTCTATCATGGAGTATCTGACCGGACGGATCGAAGAGTACGGTGGTCACGTCGTCCAGGCAGAAGACGAGTTGTCGGCGATCAACA
Source organism: Natrialba sp. INN-245 (assembly GCF_009807105.1). Lineage (NCBI taxonomy): Archaea > Methanobacteriati > Methanobacteriota > Halobacteria > Halobacteriales > Natrialbaceae > Natrialba > Natrialba sp. INN-245. The sequence continues at coordinate 13,518 of NZ_WUBV01000031.1, forward strand.
TGGCACTCGGCGGCGCTCGAGCCGGTGCCAGAGCGATGACCGCAACCTCCGGGGCCGGGATCGATCTCATGACCGAGACGTTCGGGCTGGTCGCGACCAGCGAGACGCCGCTGGTCATCACCGACGTGCAACGCTCCGGCCCCTCGACCGGGATGCCGACGAAACAGGAGCAAGGCGACCTGAATATGGCGCTGTACGGTGGTCACGGTGAAGTCCCACGGTTCGTCATTACGCCGACAACCATTCCGGAGTGTTTCTGGAAGACCATCGAAGCGTTCAACATCGCCGAGAAGTATCAGACACCGGTCTTCCTGATCTCCGATCTGGCGATGTCGGTTACCGAACAGACCTTCGAACCCGAGACCTTCGATATGGACGCTGTCGAGATCGATCGCGGCAAACTCGTCGACGACGACAGCGTCGACGAGTGGCTCGACGCACAGGGTCGGTTCCGGGCCCATGCTGTCACCGACGACGGCGTCAGTCCGCGTGCGATTCCCGGTACGACCGACGGTGCACACATGTCCACCGGCTTGGAGCACGACGAACTCGGTCGCCGGACGGAAGACGAAGACGAGCGGGTCCGGCAGGTCGACAAGCGCAACCGAAAGGTCGAGACGGCCAAAGAGCAAGAGGAGTGGGATTACCGCGAGTTCGGCGACGAAGACGCGGACAACCTCGTCATCTCGTGGGGGTCGAACGAAGGGGCGCTCGTCGAAGCCCTCGAGTATCTCGAGGACGAAGGGATCGACGTGCGCATCATTTCGGTTCCGTACATCTTCCCCCGTCCGGATCTCACCGAGGAGATCCAGGCTGCCGACGAGACGATCGTCGTCGAGTGTAACGCGACCGGCCAGTTCGCGGATATCATCGAACACGACGTCCTCGAACGCGTAAAACGGATCAACAAGTACACGGGTGTCCGTTTCAAGGCGGACGAACTCGCAGTAGAGATTACCGAAAAACTCTCCGAGGAGGTACCAGCATAATGAGCTCCGACGTTCGATTTACCGACTTCAAATCCGACAAGCAACCGACCTGGTGTCCCGGCTGTGGTGACTTCGGGACGATGAACGGCATGATGAAAGCCTTAGCCGAGACCGGCAACGACCCTGACAACACGTTCGTCGTCGCCGGGATCGGCTGTTCCGGAAAGATCGGGACCTACATGCACTCCTACGCGCTCCACGGCGTTCACGGACGTGCGCTGCCGGTCGCGACGGGCGTGAAGATGGCCCGTCCGGACATCGAGGTCATGGCCGCCGGCGGAGACGGTGACGGTTACTCGATCGGTGCCGGTCACTTCGTCCACGCCGTCCGCCGGAACGTCGACATGTCCTACGTCGTCATGGACAACCGCATCTACGGGCTGACGAAGGGACAGGCCTCGCCGACCTCGCGGTCGGACTTCGAGACCTCCACGACGCCCGAAGGACCGAAACAGCCACCGGTCAACCCGCTCGCCCTCGCGCTCGCATCGGGCGCTTCCTTCATCGCCCAGTCCTTTGCGTCCGACGCGCTTCGCCACCAGGAGATCGTCCAGAAAGCGATCGAACACGACGGCTTCGGCTTCGTCAACGTCTTCAGCCCCTGTGTCACGTTCAACGACGTCGACACGTACGACTACTTCCGCGACTCGCTGGTCGACCTCGAGGAGGAGGGCCACGATCCGAACGACTACGAGGCCGCAAAGGAAGTGATCCTCGACAACGATAAGGAGTACCAGGGCGTGATGTACAGAGACGAGAACTCGGTTCCGTACCACGAACAACACGGCGTCACCGAGAACATGGCCGAGATCCCCGACGGCGCGCCCGAGGACGCGATGGACCTCGTCCGCGAGTTCTACTGATACGGATTGCTGTAACGATGTACCGGCGCAACCGTCGCTCGGGTCGCGGTTGCGCCGGAAATGACGTACAGTAAACCGTATGAATCGGCCCGCCGACTCGATTCTTGCCGAGTTCGCGACTGATTCTCTCGACGACGAGTCACAGCCGTTGCACCCGAAGCACGCACGGTTCGTCAATCCGGTTGTATTATTGTCGTACGTGTTGGGAACAAACCACACAACCGTTGTGAATCGATGCGCTCGGATGGACGGTAGACACATCAAAAGTTATCGGGGTTGGCCACACTCATCTAAGCATGACGGAGTTTGCCAACCGGGTCGAGCAGGTATCGATCAGCGGTATTCGGGAAGTGTTCGAGGCTGCGGGCGAGGACGCGATCAACCTCGGTATCGGCCAGCCCGATTTCCCAACGCCTTCACACGCTCGGCAGGCGGCGATCGAGGCGATCGAAAACGGTCGGGCCGACGCTTACACGTCGAACAAAGGGACACAGAGCCTTCGGGAGGCCATCTCTACGAAGTACGATCGCGAGTACAGCCTCGAGATCGATCCCGAAGACGTGATCGCCACGTCGGGCGGCAGTGAGGCGTTACACCTCGTCCTCGAGGCCCACGTCGATCCGGGCGAGGAAGTGATCATCCCCGATCCGGGATTCGTCTCCTACGACGCGCTGACCCACATTGCCGGTGGGACGCCGAAACCGGTCCCGCTGCGGGACGATCTGACGCTCGATCCGGCAACCGTCGAGGAGGCGATCACCGACGACACGGCGGTTTTCGTCGTCAACAGCCCTGCGAATCCCACCGGAGCCGTCCAGAGCGAAGCGGATATGCGCGAGTTCGCCCGCATCGCCGACGAACACGACGTGCTCTGTCTTTCCGACGAGGTGTACGAACACATCGTCTTCGAGGGCGAACACCACTCGCCGATGGCGTTCGCCGAGACGGACAACGTCGTCGTCGTCAGCGCCTGCTCGAAGACGTACTCGATGACCGGCTGGCGACTCGGCTGGGTAGCTGGATCGAATCGGCGGATCGAGCGCATGCTCCGGGTCCACCAGTACGGACAGGCCTGTGCCTCCGCGCCCGCCCAGTACGCCGCCGAGGCAGCCCTGACTGGCCCGCACGACCCCGTCGACGAGATGGTCGACACCTTCGAACGCAGACGCGATCTCGTCCTCGACGGCCTCGATGATGCCGGCCTCGAGGTTCCGACACCGTCGGGGGCGTTCTACGTCATGCCGAAGGTTCCCGACGGCTGGTGTGACGAGGTGCTCGAGCGTGGCGTGGTCGTCGTCCCCGGCGACGCCTTCGGTGCAAACGGTGAGGGATACGCCCGTCTCTCGTATGCCACCAGTACGGAGGACCTCAAGGAGGCCCTCGAGATCATCGACGACGCGACGACCGCCGTTCGGTAGCTGCCACACACCAGGTTTCCGGTAAAAATAACGAGTTCTGTCGGTTAATTTCTTCCAGCTACCCTGTGTGCTCTCCTCTCATACTGACTGCTGTAAGTCCGTACCGGGGCAACCGCACCTCGCCTTGCGGTTGCCCCGGTAAATAGTTACAGCAATCCGTATCAGTGGTGCTATCGGCCCGTCGTGAGGAACTCCTCGCGGGTCGTCTCGCAGACTGCCTCGAGGTCGTCGTGGCTCCGCTGGTGATCGACCCGTCGACAAGTGCACGTATTCTTATGCCGACGGAATCCGTCTCCCCGAACGACATGCGCGCTGTACGCCTCCACGAGCACGGCGATGCGGACGTACTGGGAGTCGACGAGATCGATCAGCCGGAACCCGGCGAGGACGAACTCCTCCTCGAGGTGGCCGTGGCGGGCGTCAACCCCGTCGACACCTACTTCCGGGACGGGTCGTACGAACCCGTTTCCCTCCCCTTCACGCCCGGCGTCGACGTCGCCGGCGTCGTCGCCGACCTCGGGACCGAGGTCGAGGACTTCGAGACCGGTGACCGGGTGTACGGAACCGGGATCGGAAACGCCACCGAGCAGGGCGCCTACGCCGAGTACGCGACGATCCCTACGGATCGCGTCGTCCACCTCCCCGACGGCGCGGATCTGACCGAAGCCGGCGGTGCGGGTGTCGCCGCCGTCACCGCCTGGCGGGCGCTGATCGACCACGCCGACCTCGAGCCAGCCGAGTACTGTCTCGTCCACGGCGGCTCCGGCGGTGTGGGACACGCGGCGGTCCAGATCGCAAACGCCGTGAGCGCCCGCGTCATCACGACCGCCGCCGAGGAGTACCACGACGATCTCGAGGCGCTGGGCGCCGAGACGGTCCTCGACTACGGCCGGGACGATCTCGCCGACGCGGTGCTCGAGGCCTCCGACGGCGGCGTCGACGTGATCCTTGACCACCGCCTCGACGACTACCTCCAGTTCGACGCGGACGTCGCCGCGACCGGTGCGCGCGTCGTCGGCATCGGCGAGAACAGTCCCGACCCGGCGTTTACGAACGACGGTATCGCCCGCTCGAAGGACGTCTCCTACCAGTTTATGAGTATGTTCAACACGCCGGATCTGCGGGTGCCGCTGCGGGGCGTCGCCCATCTCATGGACGTCGGCGCGCTCTCGATCGACGTCTCGAGAGAGTACGACCTCGAGGAAGCGGCCGACGCCCACCGCGACGTGATGACCGAGAGTTTCCTCGGGAAACTCGTCCTCGAGCCCTGATCCATGCTCGGCCGCACTACGATTCGTCCAGTATCTCCCGGTAGCCTCCGCGGGCGGCCTCGACGTGGTCGTCGGTCACGTCGCCGACTACGGGTTCGATGGTGATCGCGGGACGGCCCCACCGGTACAGCGTCCGTTCAATGCGTAGCGCTCAAGAAACTCTGCTTCGTAGGCCACCGCAGTGAGTCAGGACGCGTTCACCGTACTATTCGGTGATCCATTCGCCGTGATGAACACGATCGGGTTGGTCGCGTTCGCACTCGTCGGTTCGTCGAAGGCGATCCGTGAGGAGTTCGACGTGTTCGGCGTCGCCATCGTCGGACTTGCCATGGCGTTTGCCGGTGGCGTCACGCGCGATCTCTTCGTGGCGCGAGTCCCGCTGGCATTACAGTCGCCGATCGAAATCAGTCTCGGGCTACTCGGAGTTGGATTGGCGATCGTCCTGAGCGTCGTTCTGTCGTCGCCGGAACGCCATCCGGTAACGCTCGTCTCCGACGCTATCGGGCTCGCCGCCTTCGCTACGACTGGTGCGATTGTCGCAACTGAGGTGGGTGTTTCCGCGTTTGGTGTCGTTGCGATTGCAACGATCAACGCCGTCGGTGGTGGCGCGTTTGCGGACATTCTTCTTGACCGCGCTCCGTTTATCCTCTTCGAGGATTTCTATGCAACCTGTGCAGTCTTGGGCGGAAGCGCTTACTGGCTCGTTGGATCGATCGGAGGTGCCGAGAGTACGGCTGCGGTCGTGTGTGCTGTCGTGACCGTCGTGACTCGGCTGGTTGCGGTCACGTACAACTGGAACCTCCCCACGGTGCAGCATTGTGAACTGTTGGACAAATAACCAGTAACGACGCTCCGTGCAGCGGTATTGACTCTGGTTTACTGATGGTATCGTGAGCTGCCCTCGCAGTCCGACGCGAACGTTTGATACGTGTCCTCTACAACGGTCCGCTATGCAATACGACTGTTCGTTCCTCGAGGACCTCGACCTCGCGGACGACCAGCTATCGTTCACCGAGACGAGACGAGAGACACACGCCGCCGACTGGGGGGCGGAACAGCAGGGCCGAGCGGTCCTCCCGGACGCCGTCGTCTGGCCCGAGTCCACCGCAGACGTCTCGGCAGTCCTGGCGGCGGCGACCGACCGCGGCGTTCCAGTGACCCCCTACGCGGCGGGGACCGGCCTCGAGGGGAATGCGGTACCGGCCCACGGCGGCGTCAGCCTCGATCTCACCCGAATGGACGCCGTCGTCGACTACCGACCCGAGGACTTCCAGATCGACGTCGGCCCCGGCGTCATCGGCGACGACGTCGACGAACACGTCGCCCGCGACGGCCTCTTTTTCCCGCCACTTCCGTCCTCCGGCGATATCTCCACGATCGGCGGGATGATCGCGACCGACGCCAGCGGCATGCAGACCGTCAAGTACGGCGAGGTCGCCGACTGGGTGCTCGGCCTCGAGGCGGTGCTCGCCGACGGGACCGTGATCGAGACCGGCACGCGGGCGGCGAAGACCTCGAGCGGCTACAACCTCACCGATCTCCTGGTCGGCAGCGAGGGCACGCTCGCGGTCGTCACCGAGGCGACGCTCGAGCTCGCCGGGCGTCCGGAACAGATCCACGGCGGCCGGGCCGTGTTCGGGACGCTCGAGGACGCGACCGGGGCGATCGCCGAGGCGATCCGCACTGAGGTCGACGTCGCCCGGATCGAACTGCTCGACGCCCTCAGTGCCCGGATGACCAACGCCTACCTCGACACCAGCCTGCCGGACGCGCCGACGGTCTTTCTCGAGTTTCACGCCAATCACGGTATCGACGAGGAGATCGCGCTCTGTCGGGCGATCTTCGAGGAGTACGGCGCCGAGCGCGTCGAGACGAGCGCAGACCCCAGCGAGATGGCCGACCTCTGGGAGGCCCGCCGGGAGATCGCCTTCGCCGTCGACAGCTACGATCCCGACCTCGTCCCCTTCCACCCCGGCGACGTGACGGTACCGATCAGCGCCTATTCCGAGATCGTTCGCGAGACGAAACGAATTTCCGAGGCACACGACGTTCTCACGCCCTGCTACGGCCACGCGGGCGACGGGAACCTCCACTACAGCCCCCTCGTCGACTACGACGACCCTGACTCCGTCGAGCGCGGGAAAACCGTCTACCGGGCCGTCGTCGAACGAGCGCTCGAGATGGGCGGCACCGTCACCGGCGAACACGGCATCGGCGAGGGAAAACGCGAGTACCTAGCGGTCGAACACGGGGACGGCGCGGTCGACGCCATGCGCGCGGTCAAGCGCGCGTTCGATCCGACGGACACGCTCAACCCCGGAAAGATCTTCCCCGAAACGCTCGAGGGTGAGCGAGTTCGTGACGGGGGCGTCGTCGCCGAGGCCGACCGAGGCGGCGGTCGGTGAGCGTCTCGGCTACCACTCGGAGCCGTCGTGCCACGTCGCCCCGGAGAGATCGGCACCCGACGTTGTCGTGCTCCTGAGGTTCGCGTTCTCGAGGTTCGCCCCGGAGAGATCAGCGTCGGTGAAATCCGCGACCGAGAGATCGGCTCCTTCGAAGTTCGCTCCCGAGAGGGTCGCCTCGGAGAAGTCCGCCCTCGTGAAATCGCTCTCGGCGAGGTCGACGCCCGGCATCTCCATTCCGGAGAGGTCGGTCTCCGAGAGGTCGACACGTCTCGCCGTGATTCCGGCGAACGTCACGTCTTCGATCACCGCGTCCTCGACGGTCGCATCCGACAGCGTGGCGTCGGTGAAGTCGGTGCCAGACAGCGTGGCGCCCGAGAGGTCGCAATCGGAGAGGTCGGCACCCGAGAAGTCGGCGTCCGTCAGATCCGACCCGGAGAGATCGCCGTCCTCGAGGACGACGCCGGAGAGGTCGTCACCGACGAAGTTTCGCCCCGAGAGGTCGGCTCCGGCGTAGTTCGCCCCCTCGAGTGTCGCCGCCGAGAGCGCGCTCACGAGGAGGTCGGCCCCGGAGAGGTCCGCTCCGGAGAGGTCCGCGCCGGAGAGGTCGGCCAGGAAGAAGTTCGCGTCCCTGAGGTCGGCGTTCGAGAGGTCGGCGTCGGTGAGATTGGCTTCCGTGAAATCGGCTCCCGACAGATCACAGCCCGAGAGGTCGGCATCGGAGAGGTCAGCTTCCGGTTCGACCGTGTAGCCGTTACACTCCACCGGTTCGACCTCCGCGCTCGCGAGACAGCCCGCCAGCGCGACGGCGGCTCCCGTCGTGCCAGCGGCTCCGAGTCGCTCGAGCAGTCGTCGCCTGGACGTCCGTGATTCCGTCGGCCGGCGGTCGCGATCGAATTGCATGAGTTGGGAGGGCGGGTTCGTCGTCGATGAGAGAACGTGGGCCATCTCCCAAGTTAGTTCCGGTCGACGACGCGGCCGGTTCCGGTGGAGGCGTTGGGAACCCTCGCTCGGAGCACGATGGGTGGTCCGCTCGTGACACGGTGGCTGATTTCTCCTGTGTGATTTATGTCTCACCTCGTCGTCACGACTGGTATGTCCCTGGTTCGTGGCGGCTCCGGCCTCGAAGCGACGGCGCGGGCGTTCTGGTCGCAGGTCCACCCCGTGTTCATGCTCCCGCCGCTTGCGGCGTCGCTGTTCGGGGCGATCCTCGCCGGATCAGTCGATCCGCCGGTCGCCGCCGTCCACGTCGGCGCGATGTTCACGGCGGTCTACACCGCACACGTCAAGGACGGCTACGTCGACTTCCACGTTCGGGGGGAGGACGACGATCATCCACTGACCGAACGGGGCTGTCGGGTCGGCCTCGTCGCCTCGACGGCTGCGTTCGCCGGTTGCTGTCTCCTGCTCGCCGCGCTAGCCGATCTGCTCGCGGTCGCGCTCACGGCCCCGACGTGGCTTATCGCCTATTATCACGCGCCACAGCTCGATATGCACCCACTCTCGGCGACGACGGGCTACCCGCTCGGCATCGCGCTGGCGGTTCTCGGCGGCTTTGGGGCCCAGACCGGAACGTTGACACCGGTTCCGGTGGGCTTCGCGCTCGTCTTCCTCGTCTTGCTCTCCGGGATCAAGGTGATCGACGACGCCCAGGACTACGAGTACGACCGCTCGATCGCCAAACGGACGGTCGCCGTCGTCGTCGGGCCGGCGCGTGCGTACGGCGTCGCCTACGGGCTGATGATCGTCGCCCTGCTCGTCGTCGTCGCGCTCGTCGCCGCTCGCGTCTTCCCGCCCGGCGCCGTGGTGGCCGCGCTCGCGTTCGCCGCGGTCGCCGCAGTCGCACGCCGGGCCGGCCCGGAACTCGCGACGATGTTGCTCATCCGCGGCTCGTATATCTTCCTCGCGGTCCTGGTCGCAGCGGTGTGGTTCGAACCGCTCTCGAGAGTCGGGTGAGCGTGACTCGGGGACGAGTCGACGACGCACAGCCCCTCGAGTGTGCCAGTGGCCACCGCGTCCGAGGCTGCGTCGCGTTGCGGTGGTGAATTGGTCAATTGGGCGCTTTTCGACTGCCGGCTACTCTGTCAGCTGAGATCTGTGTTCTCTTCGCTCTGTGTGATGCCGTCGACCGGGCGATCGAATTCGTTCTCCGTAACCGACCGGTCTCGTTGGTGGGTAAATCATTTTACATCCTGGGTAGCGAACCATGCGGTATGACCGAGTTTCGCGGTCCGTGGACAGGTGACGATGTGGAAACGTTTCTTCAGGACGCGAGAGTTCCAATTCGCCTTGCCACTCGAAAACCGGACGGGGCGCTCTGGATCGTCCCCCTCTGGTACCGCTTTCGCGACGGGTGCTTCGAGTGTGCGACCGGAGCAAACGCTCATCTCGTGGAGTTTCTGCGCGCCAACTCGGACGTCGGGTTCGACGTATCGACGAACGATATTCCATACCGCGGCGTGCGAGGGAGTGGAACAGCGACGCTCACGGCGGACGAGGATTCGACTGTGCTACGGGAACTCATCGACCGATACCTCGATGGAACGGATTCAGCCCTCGCAGAACGGCTTCTCGACGACGACCGAGAGGAGGTTCGAATTCTGATCGAACCTGATCAGATCTACAGCTGGGACTATACCGAGCGAATGAGCGACGTTTCTTGATACGGACTGGAACGCTCTCTCGTTTGATACGCAAGCTCCTCCAAGACCAGGTCCTCGAGATTCTGATCGAGGGTCACTGACACCTCTAGTACCAACCGCACCGATGGACACACTGATCGTCGACACGGCTGGCGGTCGCGTGTGCAACGACGATGGGTGACTACTGTGAAGTACCGCGGGGGCAAGCCCCGCGGCTTCACCGTTTTGACCGCACGTCCCAAAACGGGCCGTGCTGTCGCAGGCGAATTTAATTC
>NZ_WUBV01000032.1:0-5314 GCF_009807105.1 Natrialba sp. INN-245
GAGCCGTATCCGATGTCTGCTGCCTGTTCATATCGCGTCCGTTGAACGCTTCCTACGAGACAGTACCGAAATCAGATCGGGCTAAACACATACCACAGTTGAAAACATATATATACGATAACCTACTACTAGGCTAATATGGAGATAACGAACATAGAGACTCATCCTGTTACAATGACTCTCACTAAGCATGATGATGGTGGAGTAGGACCCTATGTAACAGATGTTGGTGTAACCCACGACGTGAATCGTATGATGATCAAAGTGGATACAGATGTTGGGATTTCCGGTTGGGGCGAAATGCGCATGTTTTTATCACCTAAGACAACCTCCACAATTATTGAAGATGGGATTCTGCCGATTGTTAAAGGGCACTCCCCTTTTGAAGTTGAATCTTTACGTCGCTTATTGTTTGTTGAGTATACCAATGTTGATATGTTTTTCTCAGCAATTGAAGTTGCCTGCTGGGATATAGTTGGGAAATATCTCGAGGAGCCAATCTATAAATTACTTGGTGGATGGACTGCGCCTAGCCAAACAAATCAGCATAAATCAGGAGAGATAGATGATGAAAAGTGGGTTGACGTTGCATATTGTGTTGGAATTCGATCTTTAGAAGAATCACGAGAACATGCAAGAAGAGCTTTAAATCAGGGTTATGATGTTTTGAAAACTAAGGCCGGAGAAGATTGGAACCAAGATGTCGAGCGTATAATTGCTATGAATGATGAAGTTAACGGAGATCTTGATTTCCGACTTGATCCGAACCAAGGATGGCGCCCAGATGAAGCCGTACGTGTAGCAACAAAACTCGCTGATGCCGGTGTATACCTCCAATACCTTGAGCAGCCTATTCGAGTCGACTGCCACGATTCACTTGCAAACTTACGAGAAAGAACACCCCAACCTATCGGACCAAACGAGGACACATATATTGATCATAATCTCAGAAGTTTAATTGAAAAAGGGGCTATTGATGTTGGTGTTGTCGATATGACTCCAAGGGGGGGTATTAGTGGTGTGAGACAAATCGCTGCTATTGCTGAGGATGCAGGGGTGCCATTAACCCATCACTGTGCAGCTGATCTTGGTGTGCGAACAGCTGCAATTCTGCATACTGTGAGTGGAATACCTGGCTTTGATCTCCCTCCTGATACTCTATATTACTCTTGGGAAGATGATATAATTGAAGAAAAATTAGAGGTTAATAATGGAGCTATCAAATTACCGGAACGCCCGGGGTTAGGCATTACTGTTGATGAATCCAAGTTGAGAAAATATGCAATAGACAATAATCAAGAATACTACCATTGAATGTATTTTAAATAAATCATATAATCAACATTCGGGGTGCGTCTCCATTCGATGGGATTGTCAGTTCGGGAGGGCGTCGCAGTGATCGAATCTCTCGATATTGACCGTTCTCACGGCGCAATCTGGAACTGGACTCACACGCTTTCGGAGACTCAGAGCGACCCGTCAACGGCGCAGCCGTCGCGGGTCGCGATCGATGAGAAACAGATAGAGGTCGACGGCGAGAAAAGTGGTTGTACGCCGCGATCGACACAGAATCGAAGCTCCTGTTGGAAATCGACGTATTCAGCCGCCGCGGGACTGACCCCGCGGCGGCGTTCTTGCACCGTCTCATTGAGAAACATGATCACGACGAGACGGAGTTTCTCGTTGGTGCTGGCGGCTATCTGACTGCCCTCGCTCGTCACGAATTGAGCGGTCAGCTCGACTATAGCGAGCGAAACCACGTCGAACTGTCCTGTTTCGAGTTGATAAGACTACTGAGCGATCAACGACACGAGAGACAGTGATTCATCAGATCACGAAACGGTCAATGCTGAAGGAACCTGCTGCAGAATTCGTCTTTAGCTAAGCCTCAACCCTCGGTTGTGTAGCGGTAGCGAGCGTTTCCTGTAACACTGATCGTTGCTGGTGAATCTTCTGTGCATCTTCGATCAACCGTTCCAACAGCGGTGCCGACGAGCAGCCAAGGTACTCTCCGAGTTTCGTGGAGGATGAGCTGGGCGTGCGACCGGAAGGTCGCCGCCCAGCGTTCCGGCGGAAACACGAGTTCATCGTCCACCTGCTCAGTCACCAGATCAAGCAGATCACGACTTACCAGCAGTGACAGCAACGCCGCGTACAGCAAAATTTCAACGACATGTTCCTTGCTTGTGTCGATCTCATCGAGTTCGTACTGCGTCTTCAACTCACGGAACAGCAGCTCTACCTCCCACCGACATCGATACAGCGTCGCTAGATCCGTCGGCAGGAACTCCTCTCTCGGCAGATTCGTGATGAACAGGTGGTAGTCGGCGGCGTCCTCGTTGCGGACGTCGACGACGCGGAGCCGTTTCGTATCCAGTGAGGGCGTCCCATCGTACAGCCCACGCTTGAACTCAGCTTCGACCTCCACGTCGATGTATTGGCGGTCGAGTTCATTGACGGCGTCAAGGATCTGCTTGCCCTCCAAGGGAATGGCGCAGGAGTGATCAGCGCAACAGGTGACCCCCTCGAACGACAACAAATCGATGCTCAAGCGAAATTGCGGCTGAACGGGTATTTGGACGGGGTCAGAACGGCTATGTTGAATCACTAGACAGCGTCGGGGAAGGTCAGTAAATCGAAGGAGTTGAAGCGGGAGACTTCAGTTGCCTATGACCCAAATCTCCCGCTTCACCGAGCGTTGTGTCTTGATTGCTCAAAGAGTTACGGGTGAACGAGGCGAATCCGCCGCCCCGCAGGGTGGCGGCGGATTCGCCGACTATGCCCTCGTTTCGCTGCATTGTCTCCGGATTTACCTCGATACGTCCTATCGAATGACGATCGATTTGCTGAAGGAAATGCCGCAAATAACAGGGGAAATCGGCCTCGAAGCGGCCGATCTCCCTGCACCCTCCACGCTGTGTAAGGCGTTTGATCGGATCGAAATGAGTGTCTGTCGAGTGCTGCTGCGCCGGTCGGCGCAGCTGCACGACCCCTCTGAGCACGCTGCGATCGATGCAACGTTCTATGACCGAGATCGCGCCAGCCGCCACTACTGCCAACGAACAAATTATCGCGTTCAAACGCTCAAAGTTACAAAACTCGTCGATACAGCAACGCAAGCTGTGCTCGATCTTCACTGCTCGACGACGTTAGAAGGCAGTGACGCGGATCTCTGTGAGCAGATCGCCCGCCGGAACGCGGGCGATCTGCGGTCTCTGGCCGCTGATAAGGGCTATGACAAGCAACAACTCCGCGAACGACTCCATGACCTCGACATTCGCCCGCTGATCAAACATCGGATCTTCGCGCCGTACGATCACGCGCATAACGCCCGCATTGACGAAGATCGGTACGCTCAGCGGTCAATGACCGAAACCGTCAACTCCGCCGTCAAGCGCTCGCTCGGCTACGCCGTGCGAGCGCGTAGCTAGTATCGAGAGTTCCGTGAAATTGCTCTGATGTGTGTCGTCTACAACATCAAACGCGCTGTCAAACAGTGAAATCCACCGCCTTACAGCGATTCAACAAAGGCGTCAGAACATACTTGACTTCGCACGTTTATTTTCGTTCGACGCCTATTTCTCGTTGATGTCCAGATGCTCCCGATTACGTCGTTTCTCTCTTGTACAGATCCGATCGACGAGTTAGATGCGTTCTCGTACAATCAGAAACACCACGCGAAAACCTACGTCACCGGTCTTGTTGCCGCCAGCAACAAGACCGTAGACGGCATTGCTACGCACGTATTACCGGGGAAAAGCGAACGAGCCCTCAACAAGTTCCTCACCGAATACGACTGGGATGAAGACCGCCTCAACAAGGAACGACTGGAACTGCTCCAGACAGACAACGAAACTCGATGGAGTCGTGAAGGTGTCGTCATCATCGACGACACCTTTACGCACAAAACTGACGAGAAGATCCCTAACGCCGGGAAATTCTATGATCACTCCAGCCGCGGGTACATCTGGGGACAGAACCTAATCTACGCGATCTACGCCGACAAGAAAACCACCTACCCGCTGTGCTTCAGACTCTACGAAAAACACAGCAAAACTCGCATTCGGCTGGCGAAAGAACTCGTCGATGAGTGCATTGAGATAGGTGTCCCGGCGGGGCACTGTCTAGTTAAGATCTTCTGCCGTAGAAGGGCGTTTTAGCGGCTGTGACATAGCTAGTACTGAAAAATGTGATCGTCACTCTTCAAGAGAAGTGTGCTGAAGCAGCCGAATTTCCGCCGCTTGCAGAACACTGTATCTTTGTATCAGGCTCTAGATGGATTTTTCATAGTCTCTACCGTAACCTCATCGTTTTCACGTCTCGCGGTTTCCCTTATCTAGACAGTGCCCCCGGCGGACACTTATCTCTTCGATATCCCCTACTGCTCGGGCGAGTTCATCGAGCATCTTGAAAGGTACGACAAAGAGTGGGTCTCTGCGATCAAGAGCGACCGAAACGTCGTCTACGCAGGTGAACGGATGCGCGTCGATGCGCTTGCCGAGCGCATCGACACGCAGCCACGCACTGTCGATGGCGAGACGTACCACATCTGGACGAAGAAGCTACAGGTATCGGCTCTGGTGAATCACTAGACGGCGTCCGGATTGGGGACTTGAGCTACGGGAGATCACGGCGAGAATTTTCTTGTGCTCGTTCTCAGCGGTAGCTATCTCTGCAACAACCTCGATTGTCCCTTGTCGAGGGCAGTTACAATGCACGCTCAACAGCCGAACCCCGACGCCCTATGGCGATTCACCAGAGCCCAGGTATCGAAACTGGGGAAGGTGAAGGTACTGATCACGGAGAAAGAATCGAGCGACGAAGACGGTGAGAAGAGCATCAAGTACATCGTGAGCAACAAGATCGACGCACCAGCGAGCCATCTCATCGCGTTGTACGCGATGCGATGGCGGATCGAGACGTTCTTCAGAGACACGAAGCAGGACCTCGGTTTGGGAGACTGCGAGTTACGAAGCCCCGCAGGTGCCAGTCGCCACTGGCACCTGCTAATGCTCGCCTACAGTTTGCTGAAGCTCGGTGTTGCACAAAGCGCTCTGGGAACGGTGCTCTCACGAGCCACGTCTCTTCGAGCTGATCTCAAGCTCTCGTTCCGTGAAGCCGTTCAAAACTTCCTTTCGTGGGCACTTTCCAGCCCAAACCGAAGCATCGACGATCTCATGCACGAAGTCGAAGACCTCTTCATATAGGTGCGAAGTCAAGAACATATGCAGACCACTCCGCGCCATTCCCGCAACTCATCGGTTATCACCGGATGTGCACTCTCTTTCAGCCGACTCACGAAGTAGCCGTTGTT
>NZ_WUBV01000033.1:0-32740 GCF_009807105.1 Natrialba sp. INN-245
TGCGACCGTATCATTATCCGGTAGGACGGCTTTGCTGCTGGACACATCAAATTCGTCCTACCACTTCCTTGTGAAGCCTTCTGCACCACCGCCCAATCTCTAGATTAGCATATATGGCCGGCTCCGTTTGGGACGACGAATCCTGGAACTCTCGCCAGTTCAATGTCGAGAACTGTTCACCGACGGTAGCAGTTATAAAGACAGTCTCTCAAGCTACTGGCAAATGTCCGACCGACCTTCCCCCACTCGCGGATTACACCGAACCAGAAGCACTCGATCAGTTACTCGGGGCCACCGAAGCGGTGACGGTCCAGTTTGAATACGACGGAATCGACGTCCTGATCGTTGGCTCCGGTGTGTCCATCACGGTTTGATGTAACCCCTAATCGTCTCGAAACTCGTTCCGGTCGTCGAACTCCACGCCGTCGAACACCTCCAGGAGGATGGGGCAGCCCGACACGAAGAATCGTAACTCTCGCCCGTTCGGCCGGACTGCGCCGGCCCCAGACCACCGGCTTCGCCACGTTTTTGGCTCGAGCGCGCGTGTCCTCGCCCATGGACGGAACGCTCGACCACGTGATGCTTCGCGTGACTGACCTGGACGAATCTCTCGAGTGGTACCAGACCCACCTGTCCTACGAGGAGAAAGATCGGTACGAGGGTGACGGCTTCACCATCGTCTACCTCGGTCCAGAAGACATGCACGAAGACGGCGCGATGCTCGAGTTGACCCACAACGAGGGCGACGACGACCTCGAGGTCGGCGACGCCTGGGGGCATATCGCGGTTCGCGTTCCCGAAGACGAACTCGAGGAACGCTACCAGCAGCTGATGGACGACGGCGTCGAGGACTATCGCGACCCCGAGTCCTGTGACTACAACTACGCGTTCGTCACAGACCCCGACGGCCACGAGATCGAGATCGTCAAACGCGATTACGGTGCCGAGTGGTCGATCGATCACACGATGATCCGCGTCGAGGACGCCGACGAGGCCCTCGGCTTCTGGACGCGGAAGTTCGAGTACGAACACACCGGTCGCTGGGAGGCCGACACGTTCTCGAACTACTTCGTGAAACCCGAGGGCGCGGCCGACGAAGAGATGGCCGTCGAACTCACCTACAACTACGACGGCCGGAGCTACGAGATGGGCGACGCCTGGGGACACCTCTGTGTCCGCGTCGACGACCTCGAAGACGACTGGGAGCAGCTGCTGACCCGCGAGGTAGCGGACTACCGCGACCCCGAGAGTAACGACCAGATGTACGCCTTTACCAAAGATCAGGACGGCCACGAGATCGAACTGCTCGAGCGCGACCCCGACGCGGAGTCGCTGTTCCCGTTCTAACGTCGTCCGCGGGCGCTTCAGGTCGGGTACGGACCACGGACATCGCCGCCCGATATCGCGTATTCGTTTGGTTCCTGACCGTCCAGTCTCGAGCGACCGGTACTGATGGTTCGAACGCCCTTACTCGAGGACTGGCTCGTCCCACACGACGGATGCCGTTGCTCGGTTTTCGTCGACGTCGATGTCGACGTCGCCGTCGGCGGTGTCGAGATCGGATTCGAGCACCGCTTCGGTCTCGTCGTCGAGGTCGTCGAACGTTGCGGCGAACGCTCCGTTCGTGACCGTCGAATCCGTCGACTCGAGTGAGATAACGATGCTGTTCGTCTCCTCCATCCAGTCCTCGCCGTTCCGGAACTCGGCGGACTTCGCGTGGTCGTAACTTCCGACGACGACGTCTCCGTGTCGGGCGGTCTCGAGGAGGAACTCGAGTTCCTCGTCGATCGCCGTCCCGTCGGATTCGGCGACTGCACCGACGGATTCTCGAACCCCATCCCGGCTGTCGGCGTCGATAAACTGACTGCCGATGATCGCCTCCTCGCTGACCGCGAGTAGCACTTGGGATGACGCCAGGGGATAGCTACTGTCGACCACCCCGTAACACTCGTAGTCGCCGATATCGTCCGTGCGTTCGTACTCGATTTTTGCGTCGGACGTGTCGCTCGGCTCGTCGGTTATCCGCTCGCCGACCTCCGCAACGTCGAGTTCGCCCGTGAGAATCATCGCGTCGTCGACTCGCAACAGCTCGTCGACCGTCGAGTCGAACGATCGAATCTCGACCTCGGCGTCCCCGAAATCGTCCCCGAACTCGATCGTTCCCTCCTTCGCCCCATCTGCGGTGTACGCGATCCCTTCCAGCCCGGTGCCAAACAGTCCGACACCCACCCCGTGGGGAAGCATCTGGAGAGTGCGTATCGGCCGCTTGGGAACGAAGTCAAACGCTTCCCGAGCCAGATCTCTGTCGACAGTCCCGCCGATCATCGCGTTCCTGAAGCCAGCGGTGACGTCCCCGAGTGGCCTCACCGAGTCCCAGCCGACGTACTCGAAGTCGATCCTGCCGTGGTCCGGTTGCATCCATCGTTCGTACCCGCGACTGTCGGTGCCGCCACTGTCGCTGTCGTCGAGTTCGGCCGTGTCCAGACAGCCCGAGACGAGACTGGTCGACGTCGTCGCCATCGTTCCGACTACTCCGAGCACACCGCGGCGGTTTACGCCCATATTAATTCGACCCGCACTATCGTATAAAAACTATGGGCTATTGCCTACGGTGTCGGGGTGGGAAACGTCTGACTCGAGCGATTTCGATCAGGCCCACGGAAGGTGATCGGTCGTTGCGTGTTCGTTCTCGAGGCGGTCCCAGACGACGACCGTCGAGGGGAGGACGAGGATCGAACAGAGCCAGGCGTAGAAGACGCCGAGTGCGAGCAACATCCCGAACTCCATGATCAGCGGGATCAACGCGAAGTACAACACGCCGAGCCCACAGACCGTCGTGAGCATACTCCCGGTGAGCGCACCGCCGGTCCCCCGGACCGTGACGAGCAACGCGTCGTGGGCATCGTTGCCCTCCTCGTACTCGTCGACGAACCGGTGCATGAAGTGGACCGTGTAGTCGACGCCGAGTCCGATCGACACCGAGAGGATCGGCGCATTGATCGGCGTCAGCGGAATGTCGAAAAACCGCATCGACCCCGCGAGCAACGCCACTGACAACAGGACCGGAACGAGGTTGAGCACCCCGTAGATTGCCCGGCCCTCGAGCCACCAGTAGGAGACGATCAGGAAGACCGTCGTGAGGAGAAATGCCGCGAAGAG
Source organism: Natrialba sp. INN-245 (assembly GCF_009807105.1). Lineage (NCBI taxonomy): Archaea > Methanobacteriati > Methanobacteriota > Halobacteria > Halobacteriales > Natrialbaceae > Natrialba > Natrialba sp. INN-245. Next base: position 3,160 of record NZ_WUBV01000033.1, read on the forward strand.
ACTCTGGACGGCGGCGTCGGTCATCTCGTCGATCACCGCCTCGAAGATAACCAGTTGTCCGGTCGCCGTCGCATCCATTCGCATCTCGGATGCAATCTGGCGGCCGTCGGCGACGGCTTCGTCCTGTTCTGCGTCGACGTCGATCGGGATGTCGATGCGCGTCGCACCCCGGTCGGTCGTCAGCCGACTCTCGGCACCGGCGTCGGTGGCGAACAGGTCGTCGTAGACGACGTCGACGTCACGATCCGGGATCCCGTCGCCGCTCGAGTCGTAGCGTTCGACGGTCCTCGCGAACTCGGGATCGGCTGCGCGCTGGGAGTCGATGACCGAGAGGATGCTGTCGGCGTCGGCCTGTCGTCCGTCGGTCTGGAACGCGTCGGGCGGATCCTGGAGCGACCGATCGAGCTCCCGGAGCGCGCCGTCGGACCGGAGGTCGTTGTCCTCGACGTATATGGTCACCGTCCCGTCGAGGCTGATCTCGAAGTCCTCCTCCATGTGCTCGAGGACCTGCATGAAGGTGTACTCGCCGGGAGCGAGCGGTCCGGGGAGGGATTTGTACTGTTCGATTCGATCCTCGTCGGGGAAGAAGGCCTCCTGGTCGAACTCGGTGTCGACGCCGGTGCCGTAGACCGCGGCGCTTCCGCCGACGACGAGCATCGCGACGAGGAACACGGCGGGTGCGACGCGGGCGATCTTGACGCCGATCGGGAGGACGTCGCCGAGAAACGAGTCCTCCTTACCGAGTGGCGAGGTGCCGAACTCGGGGAACCGCGTCCCCTCGCGGAGACGGTCGCAACCGACCTTCCCGGCGGGGAGAAAGACGCCAAACAACAGAAAGGTGAAAACGATTCCCGCCGCGGCGACGAGTCCGAACTCCCGGTTCATCTCGCTGACCATGTTCGCGGCGAAGCTGAAGACCGTCGTGATGGTGACGATCAGCAGGGCGGCCGTAAGCTGGTTCGTCGTGATCCCCATCGACTCCTCGATCGACGCACCGGTGGCCCGCTCCTCGCGATACCGGTTGATGATGTGGATGCCGAAGTCGATCCCGACCGCGAGCAACAGCGGGAAAACGGTGATCAACGAGTCCGAGAACGGGATTCTCGCGAATCCCATGAAGCCGAACGTCCAGATCAGCGTCATCACGAGCGCGGCGACGCCGAGCCCGAGGTCGATCGGATCCCGGTAGGCGACGATCAGGAAGAACATGATCAGGATGATCGCCGCGGGGAAGACGACGATGGCCGTGTCGCCGAGCAACTGGAGGATCTCCTCGTCGAAGATCGCGTCCGCGAAGATGACGACGTTCTCGTCGGTGTCGAAGCCGTCGATGTCGTTCGCGATCTCCTGGGTCTGGAACTGGAGGTGTGCGTTGTCGCTCGTGTCCGCCATCGGCGCGGTGTCGTAGGTGACCGCGATCTGGGCGACGCTGGCCGACGCCGACTTCCGCGTGAAGTCCGTGCTCACGGGTAGTCCCGCCTGCTCGTCGGCGGCTGCGATCGCGGCATCGATCTCGCGCTGGGAGGCGCGATCGATGACCCGATACTGTTCCTCGGGAGTTTCGGCCGTCGGATCGATCTGCTGGGCGGTCAACGACGCCGGACTCGTTGTCGACTCGACGCGCAGTCCATCCTCGTTTTCGACCCGATCCTGGAACTCGAGCATTCGTAACAGGCTCGGCTTCGAGAGGACGTTTCGGTCGTCCTCGACGAACAACTGCGCCGAGTCTCCGCCGGTGTCTCGGCTGTTGTCGCCGAAGTTCTCCTGCATGTCGTCGAACGCCTGTTGGGCCTCCGAATCCTCGGTGAACTGGTCGGTGCCGGCCTCCTGATCGCCGCCGCCAACGAGGGCTCCGCCGAGGAAGACGCCGGTCAGGAGCACGAAGACGACGACGACCGTCCACGGCCGGTTCGTGACGACGGTGTTGATGCGGCGGGTGATGGGGTCGGTATCGGATCGGGAGCGTCCCTGGTCGACGCGGGCCGGAGCGCCGGATTCGCGGTCGCCACGGCTCGAGGGTGCGCGTTTTCTCCCACCGCGGAGCGAGCGGAGAACTCGACGAGGATCGAAACGGTCCCACCGGCTGCCGTGGCGCTCCGGGGACTCACGGTGTGGATCCGTCTCGGGGGATCGATCGCCCGAATCGCTGTCGCTTTGGATCGAACGGTCGGTGTCGGTCATCGGTCGTGGTTACCGTCTCCGAACCCACAGGCCGATGCCGAGTCCGGCGACGGTGAGAGCGGCCATGCCACGGACGACGATCGTTCCGAGGCTCGATCCACCGTCGTCGGAGACGGATTCGACCTCGACGGGGTGTGTGTAGGTGTCCGATACCTCGGTGTCCCCGCGTTCGGTGTCGTACTGGAAGTCGAGTTCGACCGGGTGGGTTTCCGCCGGCGCGTCGTCGTCCGCGGAAACGTCGAAGGTGATCGTGGCGAACTCGCCGGGCTCGAGTTCGGGGACGAACGCCTCGTCGTTGGTTGTCTCGAGCGGGCTGTCGGTATACAGTTTCGCGTCGATGTTCGAGAGCGTCTCCGGACGCTGGTTCGTGATCTCGAGGACGAAATCGGCCGTCTCTCCCTGGCTGACTGTCGCCGCGACGGTCTCGACCGAGAACTCGTCCTGGCGGTCGTCGACGACGACGCGTTCGGAGATCGGGCCGTCAGTAAGCGTCGAGCGATCGCCGCCCGTGTACTCGACGGTGAACCGAAGCTGGCGCGGACCCGCGTCGGCCTGTCCGCTGACGTCCGTCGGGTAGCTAAACTCGACGGTCTCGCCGGGTTCGAACGTGGGGAGGGCGTAGCGGGTGTCCTCGACGTGCAGCGAGTCGCTCATCGGCTCGACGATCAACACGGCGTCGTCGACCGTCCGCGGCCCGTCGTTGGTGATCTCGCCGGTGACGACGCCGTCGTAGCCGACCGAGAGCGTATCCTCCAGGTTCGCGATCGAGAACCGCTGTTCGGCTGCGGGTGCGAGGCTCGCCGTCTCCGGGCGCGCCTCGCGTTCGATCCCCGACTCGTCGCGGTAGCTGACCGCGACCTCGAGGGGCTTGTGGCCCTCGCTGGTCGTCTCCGCGATGTCGACGTCGACCGTCACCGTCGTGCTGTCGCCGGACTCGAGGTCGCCGAGGACCTCCTCGGCCGCCTCGCCGTCGACGACGACCCCGCCGCCGCCGGTGATCGTCGCGCGGGCCTGGGTGGCGGTCTCGGAGCCGATGTTCTCGATCTCGAGGGTCGCCGGCCCGTCACCGCCCGGTTCGACGTCGGTTTCGACGTCGGTGATCTCGAAGCGGGCTTCCTCGGAGACGTCGATCGTGAGGTCGACGCGTTCGCTGCCGGTCCGCTCCTGGGCGGCGTTTCCGCCGTCGGAGACCTGTCGCGTGTAGGAGTAGTCGACCTCGACCGTGATGTCGTACGATCCGGGCTCGAGATCGTCTGGCGCTTCGACCCGCTTCGTCGTCGTTCCGACCTGTCCCTCCTGTACCGATCCCAGCCCGGATTTGTCGGATTTCACGTCGAAGGGGCCGTCGTCGACGACGTCGACGGTGACGCCGCGGGCGATCGTCACTCGATCGCGGTTCGTTCCGAGGCGGAGTTTCCCCTTGTTCTGGACCTGTACCTCGAGGGCCTCCTCGGTCCCGGCGGCGAGCTCTGGTTCGGGGAGGAAGACGTCGATATCTGGCTCACCGCGCGTCAGTTCGCCACCACTTCCACCGGAACTCGGGAGTTCCTGGGCACCGACGCCAGTCACGCCGACGGTCATCCCGAAGACCGCCACGACGAGCACCGCGGTCACGCCGACGGCCCGTCGATCCGGGATCACTGCCGACACCTCACTGTACGGGAATCGCTGGACGAGTCGGAGGAGAGCACGTCCGGACGGGCGCGGTCGGACCGCCGGAACGTATCAGGGACGACGTAGCTCATTATCGTGTATCCTTTCGGTCGGCCTATAGCTTTTGTGATTGAACGTTCAATCACATCGTTTATCCGGGCGTCCCTCGAGACCAGACGTAGAGACGTATGTCAGGCCACTCGCTTCCGTTCCGCCGGGACGGTTCGTCCTCGGTAATCGCCTCGCCCCCGCCCACTCCCGTTCGGCCCACAAACCTGGGATAACCGTGTCGGAGCCGTTCTTCTCGGATCCGGAGGGAACCCGTGAACAGATCCTGGCCGCGACCTACCGGGCGCTCTCGAGACACGGGTACGCCGACCTCACGATCAGCGCGATCGGCGAGGAGTTCGAAAAGAGCCCGTCGCTCGTCTATCGCCACTACGACAGCAAGGACGACCTCGTCCTCGCCTGTCTCTCCTACATGCTCGATCAGTTCGAAACGCGGTTCACCGACGAAGAGATCACCGACCCCCGGTGCCGTCTCGAGTCGTTTCTCGGATGGGGGCTCGTCGAGGACCTCTCGGACGAGGAGGACGAGTTCATCGCGTCGCTCGTCGAACTGCGCTCTCTGGCCGTCCACGACGACGACTACGGCCGTCACTTCAGCCGCAGCGATCGGGTGTTCGAACGCCACCTCGCGACGATCCTTCGGGCGGGGATCGAACACGGCGTCTTCCAGGACCGCGACCCCGACCGCGTCGCCGTCATCCTCAACACCTTGGTGTTCGGGTCGCTGGTGCGTCGGGCGACCCAACAGGATGCGGACCAGCCGTGGATCGAACACGTCCGCGCCGAACTGGCGACGTTTCTCGAGACGCAGGTGTACGCCGACGACGTGGCTGTTCGGCTGTTCGACGACGACTGAGACGGATTGCTGTCCCTGTGTACTGGCACACCTGGAGAACGGGTCCCGGGTTCGGCGGTACCGACTGGCAGTAAACCGTACGAGACGGCCGCTGTGTGTCGTCGCCAGTGTGACCGCGATCCGTGTTGCTGGCTCGCGCGTACCAAAAGAAACAACTAATTCGCCGTCGACGACAGCCGATCGTTCAGCCGTGTACTCGCTCGGTATGCCGGGGCCGGTTCGGCTCAAACTGCGAGTCGTTCGTCGACCATATTGCTAACCGAAACTGGACTGTCCGGAAAGGAAAGCTTATGCTGAGATGATCGGAAGGCCGGAGTACCCCTACCGGGCCCCATCGAGAACCGGCCACAGAGCCGGTGGCCTCTCGATCGGGGGCCGACAGCCCGCGAACCAGCAGATCCAGAGACACACAATGACACGACACTCACGTTCGAATCGCACGACGGCACGGGCGACGTTCCTCGCTGCGATGATGGTCCTCTCGGTCGTCGCGATGTCCTCCGCGTTCGCCGGCGCCGCCGCGGCGTCGGACGGCGTCGAGTACAGCCACGACGACACCTGGCAGGGCCAGGACGTCACGGTCCAGGGTACAGCCATCGAACCGAACACCGCGTACAGCCTCGAGCGCGTCGACGAGTTCGACGGCGACGACGTCTCGAGTACGACGTTCGTCAGGGAGGTCGTCGCCGACGACGACGGCGTCGTCACGATCGACACCGACGACCTCGAGCGCGGCGACTACACGCTCGACGTCGACGGCGTCGAGCCGGTTCGAGAGCACACGTTCTACCTCGACGTCCAGGTTCTCGGCGCATCCGTCGACGCCGACGAGGTCACGAACGCCGGCGACGAGTCGACGACCGACCTCGAGATTGAGTCGAACCGCGGCTTCTACTCCGTCAACGTCAGCGCCAACGGCGACCTCGACGCCGAGGAGCTGTTCGCGATCGTCGCCGACGAGGACGACCTCGAGGAGGCCCTCGAGAGCGAGAACCGCGTGACCGTCGAGGACGACGAACTCGTTCCCGGCGAGAGCCAGTTCGGTCCGTTTGGGGCGTCGTTGTACGCCACAGACGAGGACGACGCAGACGAGACGATCGTCCTCGTCGACACACAGGACACGGAGGAGCCGGTCTCCTTCGCGGACGTCGACGGCGGCGAATACGCGTTCGCGTTCGAATCCGTCGACAGCGCGGCCGCGACCGGCGCGTCGATTACGGTCGCCGACGACGACGTCGGTGCCGCCTTCGACCAGCGCGTCTACACCCAGGCCGCCGGCGACGTCGTCGAGTTCACCGTCGACCTCGAGGACGCCGACAACGCCTACCTCCAGCTCGGCGACGAGAACGCGAACTTCGTCGACGTGTTCTACCTCGAGGATGACGACGACAGCGGCGACGTCACGTTCGTGCTCAACACCCGCACCGCCGGCGCTCCCGGCGCATCCGCGGGCGACGTCGTCCACTCGGAAGACGATATCGTCCAGAGCCTCGTCCACGGCGGCGGCGACGAGGTCGAGTCCGCCGCGTTCTACGCGGACGAGGGCGATCCAGCGAACGAACTCGAGGGCGGCTTCGCCGCGTACCTCGAGGAACTCGAGGTCCTCTCGAGTGGCAACGACGTCGACGAACAGCTAACTCGACCCCTCCAGCCGACGGAGTACAGTCTCACGGCCAGCGCGAACGGCGAGTTCGTCGTCGAGAACGGAGAGTCAGGCGTCGACGACGAGATCGGCTACGCGACGCTCGAACTGGTCCAGCCACGACTCGATGCCGTTAGCACGCACGTCGCACCCGGCGACGCCGCCGACGAAGACGACCTCGAGGAACTTCGCGATCACCTCACCGAGCGCGCGGACGTCGCCGATGGCGACCGGCTGGTGATCGACGCCGAAGCGACTGGCCTCTCCGGCGCGATGGTCGCCCACGAGGGCGACTGGGACGCACTCGAGGACGGCTTCTCGGCGACCACCCTCCACGAGGTCACCGAACTCGAGGGCGAGGGCGTCGTCTTCGACGTCGAGGCTCTCGGCGCGACGGGCAACGAGAACCCGGCCACCCTCGATCTCACGGCCGACGACGAGGACGTCTTCGTCTTCGTCGACCCCGAGGCCGGCGAACTGTTCGTCGTCGTCGACACCGACTCGAGTGCGGCGTTCGACCGCTCGGTCGACTTCGGCGACGAGTTCGCCGTCGACGTCGCCTACGAGACTGACGCCGACGAGCGCTACGAGTTCGGCTCCGGTGCCTTCGACGGCGGTGCGGGCGGCGGGGACGACCCCGCCTTCCCGACGCTGCCCGCCGACGCCGATCAGGCGGTGAGCACGACGGTCGCCGTCGTCGAACCCGCGGCGACGTTCCACAACGTCGACGAGACCGATCACGTCCAGATTGCGGTCGGCGACGACGTCGTGTTGACGGGCGAGACCAACGTCGCGCCCGGCTCGGACGCGATGGTGCGACTCTCCGACGCGGGCGAGACGGCGTCGTTCCTCCTCAACACCGACGCCGAGGTCGAGGCCGACGGCCACCTCGAGACGGACCCATTCGACGTCAGCGAACGGACCGCCGGCGACGAGACGTCGATCCAGCTCCGCGTCGGCACCGAGACGATCACCGTCGCGGACGGCATCTTCGTCGACGTACTCGAGGAGTCGGACGACGAGCCAGTTGAAGGCGACGACGAGCCAGTCGAGAGTGACGACGAACCAGCGGAGGGCGATGACGAACCCGCTGAGACGGACGACGAACCGGTCGAGAGTGACGACGAGCCGGTCGAGTCGGACGACGGACCGACTGAAACCGACGACAGCATTCCCGGATTCGGCGTTGCGGTTGCGCTCGTCGCGTTGCTCGCGGTCGCGTTGGTGGCGATTCGTCGGCAGGGTTAACAGCTACACCCAACCTCTCGGTTCTTCCCGAAGCATACTATTCGTGGATCGATCGACGGACAGGTTGTGGTCAGTTTTGGAATCGGGATGACAACGACTGGTTTGATCGCACTCTCACAACTCGAGGCCCGAAACGTTGTCTTGGCAGACGACGATAACTTGGGCAACCCGGCACCACTCGACACATCGGAGTCGAGGTACCGGGGTTAGTGAATATTCGTCCGTCGGTTTCGCTCGAGCCCAGCTGTCAATTGAAGAGATGCCCGCGCAATAACGTGTAATCTCCACCAGTAACGGTAACGCCGTCGATCTCGTTGTCGCCGTCGATGAGCCTCCCGCGGAGGATCGTTAGATCGGCACCTGTCACCTGATCGCTGTCATCGGCGCTGAGAGTCGCAACTGCGTCGTAGACGTCGTCATCGACTGGTGGATCATCAGTCCCATCGTCGTCTCCACCACTGTCGGGCATCACACCCATCCACTCGTGGTGATGCCCAAGCGTACCCAGGTGGATTCGTGAGTCCACGCTGTTGCCGTTCTCGGGGTCGGCTACGACGGTTGGTGACGAGCGGCCTACCCCATCGTCCGTAGACCACAACTTATCGCCCGTATCGGCGTCAATCGCGAACAATCCCCCGGGACTGATACCCACGTATAGCGTCCCATCGTACACAGTGGGCGAAGACCAGACTGGACTGTCGTCAGGATTAGTGAAGGTCCACTGGTGCTCGCCCGTCGCTGCGTCGACGGCGTATACGTCACCATCGTTGGATATGTCTTTGTATTCGTGATGTCCTTCACCGACGAAGACTGTTCCATCGGAGACGGTCGGTGACGACGTGACCGGTGCATCTGGTTCGGAAAAGGTCCACTCGTGATCCCCCGTTGTCGCGTCGGCGGCGTGCAAGGCGCCGGTGTGAGTCGAGGTGTTGCCCTCACCGAAGTAGACGATTCCGTCGACCACGGTCGGCGACGACTGAACTCCCTGGATTTTATCCGTGACCGACCACTGTTCATCGCCCGTGTCGGCGTCGAACGCGTACAGACCCGAATGGTCTACGCCGACGTAGACGGTGTCGTCGACCACGGTCGGCGACGCGCTGATCCGTCCCGTCGCTGGCTGGACGGACCACTCCTCGTCACCCGTTTCGGCGTCGAGCGCGTAAAGGTGACTGTCGTGGGAGCCGACGTAAACGGTTCCGTCGACTACGTGAGGCGAGGATTGGACGCGGTCTTCGACCTCGTCGAACTCCCAGACCAGATCTCCGGTTTCCGCATCGATTGCGAACACCGAGTAATCCCACCCATCGGTCGCAGATCCGCCACCCTCGCCCACGTAGACTGTTCCGTCGACCACGGTAGGAGAGGACCACACCCAGTCACCGGGATCCGTGAAGGACCAGATTTCGTCGCCGGTGGTCGCGTCGACCGCATAGAGCGTCGCGTCATCGTCTTCGTCGCCGTTGTCACCGGCGTAGAGGATCCCATCGACTACGGTCGGTGACGACCACGAACTCCCTTCCGTCGGAAACGTCCACACGTGGTCTCCTGTCGTCGCGTCGTACGCGTTGTAGCTGAGTGAGGTTCCGACGTACACGAGCGGTCCGTTGCTCGCGGTCGCCGTCACATTTCCGCCCGCGCTCGCCGTTCCCGACACCGTTCCCAGGCCGACCAGTCCAGCTACAGCCGTCTGCAACATCGTTCGGCGGTCCATCCTGGGGTCACCTATCGATGACGCTTTCGCTCGGTCTCCAGTTGCCGCACCACTCCGCTCGGACGCCGTGCCATCGTCGCCCTCCCCACACGCTTCTATTTCCGCCCCATCACGTCGACTATTTGAAATAGCCATGTTCAAAATCTGCCAGAGATCTCTTATAATTCTTCAGTAAGGATCGGGTAAGCGAGTAGGTTACTTTCGACTCATTAGCATACTCCGGTGACTCGAGAAACCGCCGGAAAACGGCTGCAACTCAGGAAAGTCGGTCAGCGACGAACCAGTTCCTCATACGGATTACTGTTGCTTTTCACCGATGCGATCGCCGCCCGGATCGCGGTCTCACCGGAACTGATCGACAGTAACCCGTTTCTGCGAGCATACTCCCTGCCCCCTAATCTCCGTTACTCCCCAGCTATGTGTGGATGAACGAAACACCTAGATCAGCGAACAATTGTCGCGGGACGTTACTGTTCGACGGGCGGAGGCAATCGACCGACCATCCGTCGCTCCCTCGAGTCTAGGATCGATCGAGCAGATAGCCACGCAACAGCGTGAGATCCGATCCGGTCACCGTGACGCCGTCAATCTCGTTGTTGCCGTCGATGAGCCTGCCACGGAGAATCGTCAGATCCGCACCGGTCACGCGGTCGTCGTCTGTGCCGCTGAGGCTGGCAACTGCGTCGTACACCGCGTCGTCGACTGGCGGATCGTCGCTCACGTAGACGACGTCGTCGATGGACGTTGGACACTTCTCAGGAACCACGTTTCGTGGATCGTTGCCGTTGCCGGACTTGAAGTTCACGGTTCCGTCGCCGTACGTGTTCCACCCACCGTAGAACTCGTCGTCCCACTCGGTGTCGCGGACGTCGATCCGGCTTCCCTCCTCGTTCGCGCCGGCGACGAACGAGTAGTGGTGGCCGTTCATCGCAAACTGACACCCATCGACGTCGACGGGGCCGGGTGACCACGCCCAGAGCCCCCTTCCGCGGCGGTACTCGCGGTCGTCGGTGACGGCGGCGACGCAGTTCTCGAGGTTCCCATCGGCGACCCGGTACTGGGACACCCAGGAGTTTGCGGCGTAACAGTCGCGTAAGGCGACCGTCCCGCCGCGTCCCCAGTCGGTACCCGGCGCGGAACAGTAGAACGCGTTGTCGCTCATCTCCTGGACGTTCACCCGGTCGATCTCGAGGTGGCCGTCGTGGTCGGGGTCGACCCAGACCCCGGTCGCGCCTTTCTCCTCGTAGACGGAGCCATCGCCGAGGTAGACGTTCTCGATGCGGGAGGTGCCGCCGTCGGTGTCGGCGACCCCGAGGACCGTGGCGTTGCCCATGTCGACTTCCCCTTCGACCGCGACGTTTCGGATCGTCCAGTCGGATTGTTTCGCGACGATCGTCACGCCGGCACCGGGTGCGGTGACGTCGAACAGCGTGTTCTCGAGGGTGTCGCCCGCGTCGATCTCGTGGACGTGGCGGGTTCCCTTCTCGACGGTGACGGTATCGTAACTCGACGCCGTGGCGGTGGTGGTCGCGCTCGCCCCGAGGACGGTTGCGCCGAGTCCCGCCAGATACGTCCGCCGACCGATTCGCTCTGTGTGCCCCCGTTTCGACGACATACTGTCATCGGATCACGACGAACGTGTAAGAGCTACCGACAGTCATCAGTCTGTGAAACTCGTTCGTGATTGAATTATTCTCGCGGAAGCTATTCGATGAACGCTCGAGTAGGTCCCGATTTCTCCACGACTCCTAGGAAATCCTGACTTTCATTACAGGAATTAAACAAGTTGATAAGCAGTGGTTACTAACGCTTCGGTGGCGGGGACGGATGGGGTACCGCCCTGCTCTCCCGCGTTTCGCCGATCCCCGCCGTAGTGGGTAGGGGTACCAGGGCGAGCTACCGTTAACCATCCGCCTTTCGGTGATAGTACCAGTCGTCTCTTGTCACAAACTCGTAACTGGTACTCCCTGCGGTTTTCAGAGAATACTGGCCGGTGTGGATTGGCGAGGTCACTGTACTGGTTGTTCCATGGTGAGGTCACTGTTGTCTTGGCCCGTGGTATGGACACCGTTACCCCCCTACCCCGCGGTGGGGACGCCGTTTCCCCGGCCGGGTCACGAAGGGTCGACGTTCCTCGAGCCGATCCGGTCCGGTTCGAGCCCGTCCGATCGAGTTCGAGAAGTCAGACAATTGGTGTATGTACGCCGTACCAGTTCGTAAAAACCCAGTATTACCGTCCCCGTGATACGAACTCGAGCGATCTCGTGGTCACGCTCGAATCGGCCTCGAGTAACCCAGGGCACGGAAAATCCCGGAGACGAATTTCGTCGTCGGGTGGAAACACCTCATTACGTATTCGATACCAATCATATGATTTGCAGAGAAAGACAACAAACTATATAAGACACGACTCTGAACATACGTGCCGTACCCCTACCCATGGTCAGGCAAGTAAGTACGATCGGTGATCGTCCATCCGGACGTTCAACATTACGTTACCGATCGGAACTCGAGCGTGGCCGCCCCGGCGAAAGGAACACGAACATAATTAATAACACATGACAAGAGACGACATAACTTATCGCGAGAAGGGACGTGCAGCGTTCCTCGCAGCGATTATGGTACTGTCTGTCATCGCCATGTCCACGGCATTCGTGGGCTCGGCGGTGGCAGATGCTGAAGATATTGACATCACTGTAGAAGATCAAGTGTTGTCAAGCGATGACGAGATCGTCGTTGATCTCGGTACTGATACGGCAGATGATTCTGCAACGGTTGTCGTAACGGACAACGATGATCTCGTTGTTGCAGTTGAAGAGGGTGTTCCTGAGGATCAGGAATCCGATATTGAACTGACGGGAGATCTTCAGACGGACGAGTCTTCCGTTACTTACAACGCATACACCCTTGCAGATAGTAACAGTGGTACTGTCAGCGTTGGTGACGAGAATTATGATGGTACCGCTGGCGAGGTAATTGACGATGCTAATGCGGAAGTCTACCACACCGCGTACAGCATTGTTGAAGTCGAAGAACCAGCCCCTGCCTACTATGGACAGGTGGTTGACATCACGGCGACTGTCGAAAACCTTGGTCCTTACGACAATGAAGAGACCATCACTCTGAGTGATGGCGTCGACTATGATGTGACTGCCACTGCCGATGGCGATGGCGAGGTCACATTCGAAGATGTCGACACCGCTCAAATTGATGGTGTTGTGGATGACGATAATGTTAACACCGCCCAACTCACCATTACTACCGATGCGACTGAAGCTGGCATTGATGGTGCAAATGAAGGAGATGTGACCTTCGAGGTTGGTCTCGACGTTGAGGGTCAGATCACGGTTCAGGTCCAAGACAGAGAAGGTGTCGGTATCCCAGACTCGTCAGTTGAACTCTACACTGCAGATGGCTATGGTGCCGGTGCGGAGCCAGTTGCTACCGCTACTACTGACGAAGGAAGTAACACCCATACCTTTGAAGGCCTTGCTGTAGGTACCTCTGACGACCCTAGTAATTACGTCAACTACGTCCTCCGAGCAGAGAATGAGGAGCGCGACTTCAGCTCCGATACGACGCAGGTCTCGCTCCACACGCCGAACCAGGAGGGCCCCACCGAGACCTTGACGCTCGACTCTGCGCTTGATGCGCAGTACATTGACGTCGTCCAAATCGACGAAGATGACGGCGACTACGAAGTCGTTGGCGAAGACGCAACGCTGTTCGCGAACGGCGAGTTCGATAACAACGCCGAATTCGCTGTCGTAACCCAGAACCAGCAGGACTCGGGCATTAATGGCGACCTCGAGGTCGAACTCGAGTTCACGTTCGTTGACGGTGAAGGCTACTTCCTGACTGACGACATCAATTCGGACTTCCACGAAGCAGCCGGTGAACCACCTGAAGCTGAAGCACCTGGTACCTTCGCTGGTGAAGACGAAGAAGGCGATGACGAAGCCGTTCGCACTCTTACAGTTACGATCGACGGCGACGACGTGATTGACGTCGACGATCTGGAAGGTTCGGATCACATCCAGAACCCTGACGGCGACGCACCCGAGGGCGCACTCAGCTACGCGACGTTCGACGTGACGTCGGAGTTCGCGAACGACACGACCCTCGAAGAACCGATCGTCACCGAGCGGTTCACTGCAACGGCGACGAACCAGAGCGGTGATCCGCTCTCGACCGACGACCGAGATTACAACAACGTCACCTACTTCCTGCAAGGTGACCAGAAGATCACCGGCGAGATTGTCGACATGGACGGCAACGAACTCTCCGGTGACGATGTCGACGTCTGGGTTGCCTACGACGACGCAGACCAGAGCCTCGACGCCGCACAGCAGTTCCAGGCCGACGGCGACGCGTTCCTCCACGACAACCCTAACGATGAGGACGCTCGCTTCACCATCACCGGACTCGCCGGTGACGATGGCGACCAGGACTTCAACGTCTATGTGAAGGCTAACGGATACAACACTGAGGACCTGAGCGACAACCCGGCCACGTCGCTCGAAGAGTTGGTCGCTGACTACCGACTCGACCTCACGACGAACGACCGTTCCACGCAAGGAACGAGTATCGGTGACGTTTCGTTCGTCCTTGACCAGCCACCACAGGACTACGACCTCGACGTGACCGTTGACGAGCAGAAATACGCGAACGTCGAAGCAAGTGAGTCCGCAACGATTGAGGTCAACGTGACCTCCGCTTCGGTTGGCTCCGATGCCGAGGACTTCACCCCGGCACAGAACCAGGATGTCAGTGCTGAACTGATCGACCACCACCCAGGTCACATCCTCGAAGCTGATGAAGACGGCGTTGCGACTGGTAACTCCGGCGATGACGGTATCGTCGAGTTCACCTTCGTCGCTAACGACACTGAAACAATTGAATCGCTTGGCGCTGGACTGTCCAACACCAACGTAACGGCTTGGACGACGAACAGCGACCACGACGACTACGTCACTGCAGATGACGAAGGCGAGCGAAACGACCTAAACAACCACTCCAGCCAGGCTAACGTCGGTGTCTTCACCACGGCACAGCTGACTGGTGACGTTGTGGACGCCGAGGACAACAACATCCCCGGTGCCACCGTCACGCTTCAGGTCTGGGACGCTAACAACGAAGAGTGGCTCAGCCTCGATGAATCCAACCTGTTCGATGACTACGACGACACGCGTACCACCGGTCCCGACGGATCGTACTCGTACGTTGACCTCCCAACCGAACAGGAGTACCGAGTGACGGCTGAGTTCGATGGCGAAGACGGGTTCGCAACCACTAACGAACTTACGCCAGGTACCACCAACGCTGACGTGGTGCTCACCGAAGTTGTGATTGAGGAGGCCTTCTTCGCAGTTGAAGACCTCGAACCCGAAACCGCTACGGCCGCACCCGGTGAAGACGTGACTGTCTCTGCAAACGTCACGAACACTGGTGTCGAACTCGACTCTCAGACCATTGACCTCCGTGTTGATGGTGTGACCGTCGCACAGACGGAGCAGCCAGTCGAACTCGTCGATGGAGAATACGAAGTTGTTGAATTCACCATGGAAGCACCTGACGAAGAGGGTGAACACGAATTCAGCATCAACTCCGACGACGATTCGGCAACCGGTACGCTGACCGTCTCCGACGACGGCGGCAACGACGACCCCGTCGTTGACGAAGATGTCTACAACGCAGTTGCTAGCCTCACCGGCGACGCCGACGACGGCGTCACTGGTGGCGACCTGACCGTGCTCCGTGGTCACCTCGTCGATGGTGACAACGAGCTCGAGGACGGCGTCACCGTCACTGGTGCGGACCTCACGCTCCTGCGTGGCGAACTGTCGAGCTAACGCACGCTAACCACACGACTCCGACCGTCGGCGTCGTGTTCCCACTTTCTTTATTTTTCACCGGCCAGCGATAGCTCTCGCACTCGGTCCGAGCCCACCGTATACCGGCAGAGTCGTCTGTCCACGCCCTCTCGAGCCGTCTCGAGCGTCGAACCTCGAGCGATCGCTCGGTCAGTACGTATTTATCCTCGACATCGCTACTGGTCGGTATGGCAGATAGTCTCGTCTGGAAGATCCTCATCTTCTCCGTGATGATCGCGACCGTGATGACAGTCGCCATGACGCCCGTCGCGGTGGCCGACGAGTCTACCCACGATTCCTCGCCCATGAACGAGACGAAATCACTCGCACCAGTGTTACACGATCTGACTGACGCCTCCGATCCCGAGGCACACGCGCACGCGAATGACATTATATACGAGAACGGTAGCGTCCTCGTCGTCGTCGAACTCGAGGGCGACCGAGAGCTTCCCTCGGGATACGACGCTACGGTCGAACGATCGTACAGCGGAGGCGGCAAGACCCTGATCGAAGCGTCGGTCCCCGTCGATCAACTTCGCGACCTCGCTGCGGCCGACGACGTCGAGTACGTCCGCCCGCCCCAGGGAGCCGTCCCGATGGCCGACGACGACCCGTCGACCGAATCCGACGGCACCGATACGTCCGACGACCTCGAGACGGAGTCGATCGAGGTGGACCCTGACGCCGAATCCGACCCGGCTCGTGACGAAGCGGACACCGACTCGAACGACGATGCGCTCGGCAGCTGGACGCCGGCGATCGCGACGATCGCTCTGGTGCTGGCGTATTCGATCCGCCGAGCCGGTCGTAGGGGTGTTGCGGTTCGATGAACCGTCGCTTCTCGGTTGCCATCCTCCTGATTGCGATCGTCTGCATCGGGCTGGTCGCCGTCGGCGTCTCGCCCGCTGCAGCCGACGACGGCCCGTCGATCAACGAGTCGGAACTCGTCGAGACGATCGAAGTCGACCACGAACTGCCCGACGCAGAGCCGTCGACGGCCACTGTCGAGGCCGACACCTTCGACGCTCCCACTGAGGACGAGTCGGAACAACTGGTCGTCGAACTGACGGCGGTGACCGACGAACGAACGACGCGCCTCGAGGAGTACGGCGACGTTCGTGACACGCACGGTGATCGCGTAGAACTCGAGGTCGACGACAACGTTGCCGAGCCGATCGCAGCGATCGAGTGGGTGGTCAGCGTTCGCCCGACGTCGATCGCGACTCCCGGAACCGCTAGCGAAGGCGTCGAGACGATCAGGGCCGACGAGGTCCATGCCGACGGCGTGACTGGTGATGGCGTTACGGTCGGAGTCCTCGATCCAACCGGGTTCGACGTCGAAAACGACGAAATCGCCGACAACGTCGTCGATGCACGATCGTTCACGGAGGGAACGGTACACAACGGCGGCGACAACGACCACGGGACCGCAACCGCGGAGATCGTCACCGACGTTGCACCGGATGCGGATCTGTATCTCGCCCGGATGGAAACCGAGGTCGGGTACGCGAACGCAGTTGAGTGGCTCGTCGAATCGGACGTCGACGTCATCGTGATGTCGGCTGGGTTCTACGCCCAACCAAACGACGGGAGTGGATTTATCGCGAGCATCGCGGACGAAGCGGTCGAAGACGACGATGTCGTCTGGGTCAACGCCGCTGGAAACAGCCGAGATGAACATTATCTCGGATCGTTCGATGATCGGGGAACGGAACTGCACTATTTTGACGGGGAAAGCAATGTCAACCCCCTGAATAACGGGTTCTCGGTGTCTGCTGGACAACCGATCCAGGCGACGCTTACGTGGGACGACTGGGAGTCCGCGAACGATCACTACAACCTCCTGTTGCTGGTGTACGATGGAAGCAATTGGGCCGTCGTCGAGGAATCGTCGACGAGCCATCTCTCCGCAACACCGACTGAACAAATCTCGCGCCTGGCTCCCGTAACCGGAACGTATGCCGTCGCCGTCGCCGACGTCGGCGCTGGTGGTGACCACGAAATACAGTTGTTCGCGAGCGGCGGCCGACCAGTGTACACGACACCCGACTCGAGCGTTACCTCTCCCGCGGTCGGACACAGTACGATGTCCGTCGCAGCGGTGAACTACTACGATAGTTCGCTCGCGTCGTATAGCTCCCGCGGCCCAACACTCGACGGGCGCGACGGTATCGATGTTGCCGCACCGACCAGTGTATCGACCACGGCGTACGGCTCGAGGGGGTATGCGGGAACGTCCGCAGCTGCACCGCACGTCGGGGGCCTCGCAGCCCTTGTTCGAGGAGCCGACCCGTCGCTCGATGCGGACGAAACTGCCGACCGGATCCGTGACGGCTCGAACGCGAACTCGGTCGACTTCAGCCGGGTCGACGAACCAGCGACCGACCCACGACACGACGTGGGAGAGGGAATGATCGACGCTAGTAGCACAGTGGAATCACAGGGAGCCTCCTTCGAAATTACGGACGTCATCTCTGGGGGATCGATTTTCGAGGGCGACTCGTTTACCGTCCGGGTGACTGTCACAAACACTGGCGCCAAATCCGATACGCAGGAGATCGTCGCTTCTGTCGATCACGCTACTGACAGTACGTACATCACTCTCGAACCGGGTGAGACCGAACAGGTGACGTTTACGTTCGCAGACGGTCTCGAATCTGGTGAACACGATCTCGTCGTCGAAACCGATGACGACTCGACGACGACCGAGCTGACCGTCGGGAGCGAATATCCGGTTGACAAACCCGTGTACGACGCTGTTGCCGGCGTTAGCGGGTTTGACGACAGCAGCGTGAGCGGTGCCGATCTGACACAGCTTCGTGGTGCACTCCTCGATGGTAATAACGTGATCGATGGCGTTACCGTAACTGGCGCCGACTATACGCGACTACGGGGATACTTGCTTGGCTGATTCGTTCCCGCAAATCTGGTCGTATCATTTGATTACCACACGAGAGCTGTCTCGGTCGGGATAGGTCGAGAGAGATAACGATCACTCTATGCTGTTCTTTGCTCGTTGTTCGTATCCGAACTCTCGAGTCTAAACTCAGGCTGCTACGTTAGCTGACAATCTGATGCTACCGAAACCCAATCACCCATTGATCCACACCAGAAAACATATACCCACCCGTAGGCCTTGCACCAAATGGACCCAGGTGAGGTCGTCAAGGCTGGCTAACAGTAACAGAAAATATTTACCGTGTTGGTCTGTACCCTTGACTGTCCCGCCTTGGGAATCAACAGACAGAAACGACGCAGTAATCCCAAAATAAACATAATGACAGAAACAAAGAAGAAAGTAAACGCGGTCTTCATGGCTGTGCTCATGGTACTCTCGGTTGTTGCCGTGAGTGCAGCGTTTGCCGCTCCCGCGGCAGCACAGGAGATCAGCGTTGAAGATCAAGACATTAGCGAGGACGGTTCCACGGTGGAACTGAGCTCCTCAGATACAGCATCGATTAACGTACAGCTTCCTGACGGTTGGACTGCAGAGGACATCTCCGACGACGGAGACCTTCTTGCAACCAACGAAGTCAACTGGGACTTCGGTGACCGAGACGACCGATCGGTCTCGTTCACGCTGATCCCGGCTGACGACGCGGAAGACGGTGACTCCGAGACGCTGACGGTCATCAACGACCACGGCACTCAGGAAACCTTCACCGCAACCGTTGACGCAGAAACCGAACCTGCTCCAGGCAACGGTGACGGACCTGCCTACGACTTCAACATCGACGAGCAGGACCCATGGCAGGGTCAGGAAGTGACCCTCACCGGTGACGTCATCGAACCCAACACGGCGTACAACCTGATCGCTGTCGACGGCTTCGACGGCGGTGACTTCGACGGCACCGAGCGCGTCCGTCAGGTTACCTCCAACAACGACGGCGAGATCGTCGTTGACACCGGTAGCCTCGACACCGGTTACTACTTCGTCGACATCGACGGCGTCGACGAATCCGAGGAGAACACCTTCTACGTCAACGTCCTCGACGTTGACGCGGCCTTCGACGACGACTCCGTCACCGACGCCGGTCCGAACTCGGTGACCGAGTTCGAGATCGAGACCGAACGTGGTTTCTACAGCATCGACGTCAGCGCTGACGGCGATCTCGAAGACTACGAACTGTTCGGCATCTTCGTCGACGAGTCCCACAGCGACTGGGACTCCCTCGCTAATGACGTCGTCGCCAACGATGACGACATCGACGAGGTCGAAGAAGTCACTCCCGAGGACGCAGTCGACCACCTCCGCAGTGCGGACCGAACCGACGAGACGTTCGGTGACCTGAGCGTCACGCTCTTCGACGAAGAGGATGAGGACGACTACGACGAGATGATCCGGTTCGTCGGCATCTCGGACACTGACGAATACGATGTCGACTTCGCCGGCATCGACGAGGACGACTACGAGTTCGAGTTCGAAGAGACGGACACGGAAGCAACCGCGACGGCGAACATCTCCGTCACGGAGTCCGATTCTGAAGCGAACTTCGACGACAGCGTCTACACGCAGTCGTCCGGTGACCTCGTCGAGTTCACCGTCGAACTCGAGGACACCGACGACGCATACATCCAGTTCGGTGACGAGGACAGCAGCTTCGTCGATGTCTTCTACATCGAAGACGACAGCGACAACGGCGAAGTGACGTTCACGGTCAACACCCGAACGATCGGCGCTGCAGACGCCGAACACGACCAGGTCGTCTACTCCGACGACGACATCGTCGAGAGCTACCTCCACGGTGGCTTCGACGAGGGCGACGGCCCACACTTCTGGGCAGATGACGTCGACGAGGAGTACCTCACGTACGAGGAGTACCTCGACGAACTCGACCTGATCGACGAAGGCGACGGTGAGGACGGATTCGATCAGCTCCCACGACCGCTCCAGTGGGGAACTGACTACGACATGACTGTCGACAGCGACGGTCACTTCATCGTCGAGGACGGCGAATCCGATGTCAACAACGAGATCGGTCACGCCATCCTCGACCTCGTCGAACCGCAGCTCAGCTCCGTCTCGACGTGGGTCGGACCGAGCGACTCGGCTGACGAGGAAGACAACGTTGAAGACCTGCAGGACAAGCTGACCGAGCGCGAGAACGTCGCGATCGACGACCAGCTCGTCATCAAGGCTGAGGCCGAGGGTATCTACGGATACCTCGCCGCAGTCGACTACGCAGAGAACAGCAACGACCTCAACGACGGACTCGAGGACGGCTACGAAGTCGCAGTGCTCAACGAGCTCCTCGAGGACGACGGTGAGGGTGTGAACATGGTCATCGAGGACCAGGTTGCCCACGGCAACCAGGACCCCAACCAGATTGACCTGACCGCTGACGAAAGCGACGTCTACCTGCTCGTCGACAACGACGCCGGTGAGTTCTACCTCATCGTCGACACGAGCGACGAGCCGTTCGACCGCTCCATCGAAAACGGTGACGAGTTCAACGTCGAGCTCGAGTACGAGACCGACGGTGACGACCGCTTCCGCTTCGATGAAGACACGAACGAACGTAGCTGGCAGGGTGGCGCTGGCGGTGACACGGACGCCGCAGCATTCCCATACTACCAGCCTGACTCCACGCAGTCGGTCTCGACGACGTTCACCCTCGAGGACCCGGAGGCTGTCTTCGACCACCTCGATGAGGACGAACTCGTCCAGATCGAAGCCAGCGACGACTTCGAGATCACCGGTACGACCAACGTTGCACCCGGCACCGACGGTCACCTCCGAATCTCGAACCAGCCCGGCGAGTCGAGCTTCGTCTACGACCCTGACGTCGAAATCGACAGCGACGGTACCTTCACCGCCGAGTCGACCGACTTCAGCGAACGCTCGACCGACACCGAGGCAGTCGTCAACTACCGCATCGGCGGTAGCACGATCGACTCCACCGACGGTATCTTCGTCGACGAAGTCGTGACTGACGACGACGCTGACGAAGCTGACGACGACGCTGACGAGGAGCCGCCAGAAACCGACGACACTGACGACGAGCCGCCAGAAACTGACGACACCGACGACGAGCCGCCAGAAACTGACGACACCGACGACACGCCAGCAGAGCCAGCCGAGGATGACGACATCCCCGGATTCGGCGTTGCTGTCGCCCTCGTCGCGCTGCTCGCAGCCGCGATGCTGGCACTCCGCCGTCAGAACTAATCGGTAGCTAACCACCGGACTTCGTCCGGCCGTTCGTTTGCAGTTTCATTTTTCGCGACGCTACACAGGTAGCGACAGCGTCGAACTCCCCGACAGTCTCGAGGCGTCGACGGCTACGGCTACACAGTGTCCTCGAGTCGGTGAGCGCTTACCCGTCTGTTCTCGAGTCACCGCTGAGTTGTTCTCTGTGTCCAACCCGGAGTTCTCGCTGTGTCTCGAGTCACGTGATCGTCCGGAGCGGAGGGCTCTCGCTGGAGCGGTGATTCGTCGAACAGGACGTACCGAGACGCCGTGGTCGAAGCCGATTCACTCGAGGACGTTTCGGAACTCGAGGTCCGACCATCGACCGCGACCGATCTCGATACAGACGAAAAGTGGTGATGCAGGGAGTCTCGGAGAAGCGGTTTTGTCGTACTGCCAAAACCAGCTCCGTCGTCTCGACTACCGATACCATGACGAAAGCCCTCGCCGCGCTCGCGTCCGCTGTGACGGATATCCTCCCTCCGGTCGGATAGGGCCGCCACAGCGATCGCGAGCCCGTCTCGCCCTTTCAGTCCGCCAGGAACCGGGCAACAGCCTGCCCTCCCCCGGGTCGTGCGGCTCTCGCGATGCTCGAACCGCCCTCCCGGCCAGACATCTCCTCTCTGCGATCTGGGAGGAGACCGATGTGAGCGCGACAGCCTTCACTGGACGAAAACGCGAAAACGCATCGCTCTCATCGGACGATCACCAGTAGCTATAAGTCACTCTACGCGGTAATTTCGACCGGAAGCCACTCTCTACGCGTCGTCAGGGGCTACGCACAAATGCCCCGGGTGGTGGAGCACCCGAGACGTGGCTTCCAAACCAGCGGCTTGGTTGCCATGATTGCATACATTCCATCGGGACATAAACGTCCCGCATGGCCGAGGACCCGCGTTCGACCGACAGCGACCGCAACGGCTCCGCAATCGTGGCAACTCCTAACGCGACGGGACATCGACGAGCCACGCGACTTCGAGCAACGCGACCTCGAGCGACGCACACTCGAGTCCGCGAGGGGGGTCGCTCGCGCCTGCGGGGGATGGCGATGAGCGACGGGGGATTCACACTCGAGAGCGACGCGAGACGCGAGACCAACCTACCGTCGTGTCCCTCCTCTGGGAGGGGCGTCTCGGTGGTCTCCGTCCGGGATCCACTCGAGGGGGTGGCGATCCCGTGTGGCTGTCGCGTCTCGCCGGCGGTCCTCGGCCGCCCCGTCGCGTTCGAAACGAGACTCGGCGGACGTCGCCGGGACGGGCCGCGCTGAGAGTCCCGTCTCGAGGCGACTCGCTGTCGAGGGAAATCAGTTCTTTCGGGAGAATCGACATCCGGTGGTCACGTCGCCGGTCGGTACTCCCTCGAGCAGGAACGAAACGAAAACTCGGATTCGCTCGAGAGAGTCGTCCGATCCAGAAAGCTATCACATTCGAGAACAGTCTGCGGTCGTGGCGGTGCTATCCTATCCTCCTCTGTGAACTGTCGTACGCCGATACCCCAACCGCGTTAGTCGTCGGCCGCGGCGACTTCCGCGCCGGCGGATTCGGCGCGCTCGAGGTCTTCTAAGTACTCGTCGGCGTCGAGGGCCGCTTTCGAACCCATCCCGGCGGCGGTGACGGCCTGCTGGTAGTGATAGTCGACGACGTCGCCAGCGCCGAAGATGCCGGGGACGTCGGTTTCGGTCTGGCCGCCGCCCGACCCGCCCTGGGTACGGAGGTAGCCCTCGTCGTCCATCTCGACGCCGGTTCCCTCGAGGTAGCCGGTGTTCGGCGTGTGTCCGATCGCAAAGAAGACTGCGCCGACGTCGAACTCGAACTCCTCGGTTTCGGGCTCCTCGAGGCGGTCGGTGGGGTGGCCCTTCTCGTTTTCGACGAGGGTGACGTGGTCGACGCCCTCGTCCTGGGAGCCGTGGATCTCGATCAGTTCGGTGTTTTTCATGATCTCGATTTCGCCCTCGGCGACCTTTTCGTGGACGCGGTCGACCCAGTACTGTTCGGCGCGGAACTCCTCGCGGCGGTGGGCGATGTAGACCGTGTCGGCGAACTTGGTGAGGAAGGTTGCCTCCTCCATCGCGGCGTCGCCGCCGCCGACGACGAGCATGTCCTCGTCGCGGAAAAACGCGCCGTCACAGGTCGCACACGTCGAGAGCCCGTAGCCCATGAGTTCGTCCTCGCCGGGAATCCCGAGCGTGCGGGCGCTCGCGCCGGAGGCGGCGATGATCGCGTCGGCGGTGTAGACGTCGCCGTTCGTGAGTTCGACGCGGAACGGGCGACTCGAGTCGTCAACGGAGTCGACGATGCCGTTTTTCAACTCGGCACCGAACTGACGGGCCTGTTCTTTCATGTTGTTGACGAGCTCGGGGCCGCTGATCCCGTCGGGGAAGCCGGGATAGTTCGCGACGTCCGTGGTGAGGGTGAGCTGGCCGCCGGGTTCGTCGCCCTCGATCACGAGCGGCTCGTTGTCGCCGCGGCCGGCGTAGATCGCCGCGGTGAGGCCGGCGATGCCGGTTCCAGCGATGATGAGTTTTCGGTGTTCGACGGCGTCGTCCGTCTCGTCGTCGGCGATCCCGAGTTTTTCGTCGAGTTCGCCGGTCTCCTCGAGCGCACTGGTGTCGTCCCAGCCGCCGATCAACTCGTCGTCGACGAACACTTCGGGGGCGGTCTTGCGGCCTTCGGCGCGGTCGACCATCTCCTCGAAACGGTCGTCGTCACCGGTAACGTTGTACTCCTCGTACTCGATTCCCTTGCTGTCGAAGAGGTCCTTGGCCTTGTCGCAGTACGGACAGTTCTCTTTCGTATAGATCTCGACGCGAGGCTGGTCGCTCATCTGTCTGAATTCGTGTAGGGATACGGAGCGTATACGAGTTGCGTTCCCTGCAGATGAGGGTGCAATTCCCGGCGGACAGGAGGCCAGTTCGCCCGCCCTGTCGTCCGCTGATCTCGCTCGAGTACAAAGTCGTTAATGCTCCCAGTGACTCCTGTCTGGGCGGTATCGTGGTCGATACGTTGGCCTCGTACGAACTGCGATGGGTCCCTCCCGGTCGATCGTTGAACCGTCGGCGATCGCCCGGCAATCAGTCCTCACAAACCGTATCACTGCACGTCCGAGAGGCTAACCTCGGTCGCGGTACTTTCTTCAGAGCTGTGTTCGCGTGTACTCGTGGGGCCGTGACGACGGTTTTACGCACTCGAGCGTCGATGGTCCGATATGACCGCCGATCTCGAGGAGAAGACGGACCGCTACGGCGAACTACTCGCGGAGGCGCTCGCGGAGGCGACGATCGCCCCGCCCGAGGGGACGCCGATGGCCGAGGCTGCCGGGGAGTGTTACGAGATGGCCGACTCCTACCTGAGCGACGGCGAACACTTCCGGGAGAACGACGACCTCGTCAACGCGCTGGCGTCGTTTTCCTACGGTCACGCGTGGCTCGATGCGGGCGCTCGCGTCGGTCTGTTCGATGTGCCGACGGAGGGGCACCTGTTCACGGTGGCGTAGACGGGCCGTCGACCGATCCGGACGTGGCCTACGGAACCCGAACCGTGTTCTCGAGCGTGCCGACGCCCTCGATTTCGATCTCGACCGTGTCGCCGTCGGAAAGCGGACTGACACCCTCCGGGGTGCCGGTCGCGATGACGTCGCCGGGTTCGAGGGTGAGATAGGTCGTGATTTCGGCGATCAGTTCCGGGATGGTGAAGATGAGTTGTGCGAGCGAACCGTCCTGTTTGCGGTCGCCGTTGACGCGTGCACCGACGGTCGCGTCGTCGGGTACCTCGTCGGGCGTCGCGAGCACGGGACCCATCGGTGCGGCGCCGTCGAACGCCTTGCCGCGGATCCAGTTTTGTTCTTTCTCCTGGTCGTCGCGGTTGGAGAGGTCGTTGACGCAGGTAAACCCCTCGACGACGTCCATCGCCTCGGATTCGGGAACGTGGCGACACTGCTCGCCGATGACGACGCCCAGTTCGGCCTCGTGGTCGATCCGATCCTTTCCGGCGGGGGCGGTCACGGTATCCCCGTGACCGGCGACGGCGTTCGGTCCCTTGAGAAACAGCAGGGGCCGATCCGGCGTCTCGGAGCCCATCTCGTCGATGTGGGCGGCGTAGTTGCGGCCGATGCAGACGACCTTCGACGGCTCGGACGGTGCCAGGACGTCGATCTCGTCGCTCTCGAGGCTGTAGCGTTCGTCCGCGAACTGGACGTGGCCGTTCTCGTACTCGCCGCGGCGAATCGCGCCGGCCGGATCGCGAAATCGGACGTATTTCATGACCGAGTGATGCGTCGCCGGCGACAAAAGCGTTGAGATGGCGGTGGTGTCCCCGTCTCGAGTCGACGCTTCGACGGACGGCTATCGTTCGGCTCGGGTGTGTCGGTGCGTGTCACGACGCCTCTGGAACGGAACGCTTTTTATTAGCCCTCGGCAACCTGTGAGTGCGTACGAACGCACGCTCCGTTGGTGTAGTCCGGCCAATCATTTCGGCCTTTCGAGCCGATGACCTGGGTTCAAATCCCAGACGGAGCATTTTTCGGCGAACAAACTCGTGAGCCGAAAGTGTAACCCTGGGTTTGAATTAGACCAGTTGTGCGCAGCGTAGCGAGCACGTCTGGCCGTAGTTCAAATCCCAGACGGAGCATTTTTCGGCGAACAAACTCGTGAGCCGAAAGTGTAACCCTGGGTTTGAATTAGACCAGTTGTGCGCAGCGTAGCGAGCACGTCTGGCCGTAGTTCAAATCCCAGACGGAGCATTTCTCTCGCGGGTCCGGGGAGATGAGTGTAGATCGCCGAGCGTATACGGATCGACTCGGTCCGTCGCGTAATCTACGCCGGTAGTGAATGTAAATAGACAGTAAAACGATTCGGCATGGGGACTGCCGAATGTGGTGATACTAATAGTGATGTGTGGTGGTTCTCAGAAATCCTAAGAGTGAGCAACGAGTAGATGAATCAATGAGTCTTCGCACGAATCAGTTCTTGGAAATCGGGGGGAAACAGTGGGAAGACGAATAGAGACGAGAAGTCGACACGAAGGTGATATTATCGGAGTTAATCAGTTCGCTGTCCAGCAGGGCAACGGCGTCGTGGGCACAGTACCCACCCACGGGTCGACTGCAGGATCGACTCGACTCACGGCACCGAACTCGACCCTGCAGTGCAGATCTCGGACGCCACCAGGCAATCACTCGGACACGTCTTCTGTCCCGGTGCCTACTGGATATGCGGTGAGATGCGGTCTATCCAGTTTCCAGCCTGCGGGAAGCGTCGACGATGACCGTTTCGAGACGACCTCGAGAGCTAGCTCCGTCAGATGAGACGACGCGTCCTCTACGTCGACGACACTCCGTCGAGCCGTGATGCGCTGAGAGAGTACTGTAAACGAGAGCTGCCCGGTGTGGACCTGATCACGGCAGCGACCGCGGGCGAGGGCCTCGAGATCTGTGCCGATCGAGCGCTCGATTGCGTCGTGAGCGCGTATCAGCTGTCGGGGATGGATGGACTGGAGTTTCTCGAGTGCGTCCGTGATACCCATCCCGACCGCCCGTTTATTCTCTTTACCGCGGCGGGATCGGAAACTGTCGCGAGCGAGGCAATCGCTTCCGGTGTCTCCGGATACGTTCAGAAGGGAGGCGACGAACAGTTCGATCTGCTGGCCGCTCGTATCGACGACGCAATCGACCGATACCACTCGCGAACTGGCTACCGAGACCTGTTCGAGGCGATCGGTGACGCGATTATCGTCTACGATCCCGAGACCGGCGACGTCGTCGACGTCAATCGAGCGGTCTGTGAGCACTGGGGGTACTCCTACGAGCAAGCGTGTGAGTGTGCCATCGAAGAGTTGAGTGCATCCGTCCAGCCAGCGTCGGAACGAACTGCCCGCGAATGGGTCCGCCGAACTGCCGAAGAGGGCCCACAACGTGTCGAGTGGGTGTGTGAAACCATCGATGGCATGGAGTTCCGAGCCGACGTCCGGCTGAAGCCTGCCACCATCAACGGGCGGGATCGGGTGATCGCGCTCATCCGCGACATCACCGAGGAAAAACACCGCGAACAGGAGTTGAAAGCGTTCCGTGAAGCGGTCGAACACGCTGGGCACTCGATCTACATCACGGATTCTGACGAGGAGATCCTCTACGTGAACCCGGCGTTCGAAGAGGTCACCGGTTATACTGCAGAGGAGGCAATCGGTCGTACGCCACGGCTCCTCCAGTCCGGCGAGCACGACGACGAGTTTTACGACCAGCTGTGGGAGACGATCCTCGCTGGCGAAGACTGGCAGAACGAACTGATCAACGAGCGCAAAGACGGGAGCCGCTACGTCGTCAATCAGACCATCGCTCCTATCACGGACGAGATGGGAGAGATCGTTCGCTTCGTCGCCGTCAATGCCGAAATAACCGAGCAAAAGCGTCGTGAGCGCCAGCTGCAGGCTCTGTACACGGCGACAACCGAATGGCTGGATGCCGAATCGAAAGACGACGTCTACGAGTTGGTGAGCACGCAGCTGACCGATCTCCTGGAGTTCGACCTGCACGGGTTTTGTCTGTACGACGAGTCGACTCACACGCTGCAGTCAGTCGTCACCTCGGAGCACGCGGATGTTGTACTCGATGACTTCCCCGAGTTCGAGGAAGGCGAAGGAATCGTGTGGACGGTATTCGAATCGGGTAACGCAGAGCGATGTGACGACGTTCGAGAGCATCCGGACGTGTACAATCCCGACACCGAAATACGGAGTGAGCTGGTGCTTCCGCTCGGAGGTCACGGCGTCTTGTTGATCGGGTCGAAAGAGCCCAGCGCGTTCGACGACACCGACGAGACCCTTGCCAAAGTGCTCTCGTCGGCACTTACAGAAGTGCTCAGCCGGATCGAGCGAGAGGGAGAACTCGCGGAACGGAACAGCCGTCTCGAGGAGTTCGCTAACGTCGTTTCACACGATCTGCGAAATCCACTCTCGGTTGCCCGGGGACATCTCGAACTCGCTCGAGATACTGGCGACGAGACACACCTCGAGGAGGTCGAGCAATCTCACGACCGCATGGAGCGAATCATCCAGAATCTGCTCTGGCTAGCGCGTGAAGGGCGCGAAATCGGCGAGACACGTCGGGTCGATCTCGCTCACATCGTCGAGGATGCGTGGAGACACGTCGATACGAAGGAGGCACGGTTGGTCGGGAGCGTCGATCGAACAATCGAGGCCGATCCAGACCGACTCCAGCAACTGTTCGAGAACCTGTTTCGGAACGCGATTCAACACGGTGGATCGGACGTCACCGTTGATGTCGGTGAGCTGGACGATGGGTTTTACGTCGAAGACGACGGCCCAGGAATTCCGGAAGCGACACGAGAGCACGTGTTCGAAGCCGGCTATTCGTCGTCACCGGACGGAACCGGCTACGGACTTTCGATCGTTCAGACGATCGCCGAGGCACACGGCTGGAAAGTCGACATAACTGATGGAACTGCTGGTGGTGTCCGATTCGAGTTCTCAGGTGTTGGGTTCGATGGGGAGGCCAGAACTGAATACTGACGGTGATCGTGGAAGAGCGTCTCCTGTCGTTCGTGGCTGTACAGGCATACAGTGAGTGGTATCTGTGGCAAGCTGGTGGGGGAAACAGAATGTCTTTAGTTCGAACGTAAGTATTCGAACTCGTGACTATAGAACAGTATCGTGAGCAACTCTATCAGACGTTTTTTGATTCGAACCGTGAACTCGAATCCACGATCGAAGCGGCACTCCGGCTTGGCTGTGAATATTTGGAGCTTCCGATCGGATTTCTCACGGAGGTCTCCCAGGGCTCACAGACGTTTGTTCACGTCGTGGCTGACCACGAACCGATTGAGGAAGGGGCGAGCTGTCCGCTCGAGAAGGCGTACTGTCAACAGACGATCACTGAAGACAGTGCGCTGGCAATAGAGTGTGCATCACAGTCGGAGACGATCACTGACGAAGCAGTACGAACGTTCGACCTCGAGGCATATATTGGATCGAAAGTCCTCGTCAGAGACGACGTGTACGGCACCGTCTGCTTTGCTGACGACGCAAAACGCGAGACGCAGTTCGATACTATACCCTGTTGCACGTTCAATCTTAGTTCGCCAGAGGGGAGCAGATTCCTGTCAGACTCCACCCTTCTCGGCTGAACTGGTTCAATGAGGGACGGA
>NZ_WUBV01000034.1:0-15543 GCF_009807105.1 Natrialba sp. INN-245
AATCGCTCATAGTACTCTGAGAATTGGTGTTCTCAAAACTCGTGTCGCCACTGTAGGACCCGACCACCGCAATACGGTGGACTGGTACGAACTGCCACCGATTCGACGGCCCGTTTGGACGATCTACACGGTGGGGGCGACCTACAATACACTACCATCCCCAAGCTCTTATAATTATCCCTCCATGGAGTTGGCTTAGAAGGTTGACTACTAGTGACTAATCCGATATGGAGCGATAGATAGCTTTTCCAATAACTTGGCAGAATTGTCCGGTTTTGCGTTCGGCGAAGGCCTCATCCACTACAAGATTGGCTATCATAGGATTCGTGATAACGCCGTTCTCGTCGAGAATCGACAGAACGTGAGTAAGCGCCTGTCTCGTCGTCTCTTTGCTACGGGGGTATTGTGGTCCCGTATCCAGCACACCACAGTTTCCGCAGATAGTTCGTTCTTCTCGAGAGGGTTCAACGACTTGGCCTCGGCCATCCGTCCGATCAGGCGGGACGTCGTCGACCGGAGTGCCGTACTCATCGAAGGTCTTGGACGTCTCGAGCGGCCAGCCTTCGGGTTCATCGGGGAATTGGACAACAGGGTTAGGAGCCAAGGGAGCACAGCACCAGTAGCAGAAATCTCTGTGCTCAATAAGGGTTCGAACGAACGTCTCGCCGGCCTCTGGATTCGGGTATACGAACTCGCCGCTACCGACGTCTGAAGGAGCTGACTCACTCATTGATATCAGCTCCGTTCCCACACAGGCTGGTCGTCTGTCTCGTCGACGTCGTCGAACGCACTCGAGTGCTCCAGGTGCTTGTGGCAGACGTCCATTCCGGGGATTATTGGATTGTCACAGTTGCCGTGATACTCCGTCTCGAAGCCACAGCGGGGACGGTCGCATTCTTCGAGTCCGCCTTTCGGTGGGCGCTTCGGGCTATCGAACTGCTCGAGGTCGGATTGTCGTGTACTCATAGATGGATTCGGTAGACTGTCGCGTTCGTCGAGTCACGCCACACTTCCAGCGCCCCTTCACGGACCATATCGCCCATGTACGGCGATACTCGCTGTGCGGGGACGTCCAACTCCTTGGCGACGTGCGGTGTCTTTACGTGGCTGTTGCCACGATCGTGGTGCTCGCGAACGCACTCACGAACGGCTTGCTCGAGGTCGGTTTGTTCTGAACTCATACACGATATACTCCCTCCGATGGTTCGGCCATATTTTCCGCCGTATCCCCGTCAGGTGCCAGTAATTCGTCTATCCAGTAGCCGATCGTTTTCTCGGCAGCGCCCCGACTCTGTAAGTGGTCGACCAATTCATCATGGTCCACACCGTCACGCCCGTTCTGGTTCTGTCGGACGTAGTGAACGATATGCGGGGCAAGTGGTTCACCCTCGAGTGAATCCGTGTCGTCGCCACCCTCACCCCCGCTTTCTTGGCCGCTATCGGTGTTGCCGCCGTCTGATTCACCGGAAGTGTCGTCTGTCTCGTCGACGTCAGTGTCCTTCTCGGCGTTGTCGTCAGGGTCGAACCCATCTAATCCGGCGTTGTGACCGTCGTCACGGTCGTCATTGTTACCTTCAAGAATCTCTATGGGGTCAGCTGAATCGCCAACAGTCCCGAACGCTTTGTACCCGCGAACCGGGTGCGCCTTCCGATCGGTTCGGACACTCGTAACGTATCCAAGGTCCGAATCCTTGGCCGCATTCGTGAACTTGTTCTGCCCTACAAAGTCGTGGCCGTTCTCCTGACACCATGCACGGTACACTTCCCACGCCTCATTCGTACTGATATTCGGAGCGTCAGGGTCGTGTTGTGCTACATTCGACAAGAAGTAATCCACAGAGTCGCCCCAACTCTGCCACTTCCGGCGGGTTTCGTCCGGCGTCGGTGGTACTTTATCGAACTCGCCGTTTTCCATCAACCGGCCCCACCCTTCGATCGCCCAGTTGAGCACAGCCGAGAGCGTTTCAGGCTGTTTGAGTTTCTTGCCGAGTTCCGGGTCACGCTTGTCCGACCCTTCAGGGAATTGATTATCGAAGTGGACGATGATCCACCGTCGCCAGAACGCGGTATCATCGTCACTCACGGGGACGGCCGGCACTTCATTTGTCGCGAACAACATCCCACCGTCGTAGGTGAACTTGAACGGGCTTTGATACAGCCGCTTCGCCTGGATTGAGTCACCGCCGGTCAACTTCTTGAAATTGGCGAGATTCTTCCCCTGGAGCGAGCCGCCCTCGAGTTCAACCGAGATATTCGCTAGACCGCCGTGCATTTCAGCGAGAGACGTCTTCTCGCCGAAGTCGAAGGGTGACACACCCGTCACATTATCGTCCCCCAAGAACGCCTCCATCGTATTCAAGAACGTACTCTTACCGTTCTCACCACCACCAACGAGTAGTAGCGCACGTTCAAACAGGTTCTCTCTATGGATGCAGTGGCCAGCGTATTCTTGAACGGTGTTTATCATGCTGGATTCGACCACTTCACCGACGAACGGATACCACACACTGCCATCCGCGTCGGGATCGTAGTCGGCCTGCACTCTGGTAAGCGCGTAGTCTTCGGGTTTGAGGTCTCTGAGAGCGTCCGGTTCGTCGTTATATGCTTTCTCGAGGTCCAAGAGACCGTTTTTGACTGCGACGTATCCGGCTTCAACACCGAACTCGTCACCCCACACTTCGGCCATGGGATCGGCACGAACCTGATTCTTCAACTCCTCAAGTACGTTGCCGCCGTAGTTCGTCGATCCGAGAGCCTTCCGTGCGGCGTGTCTAAGCGCCCGTTCACCGTCCGGGTTCCACGTCCCCGTTTCGGGATCGAACGCCCAGAGTTCGTCGTTCTCGCGGTTTACACGGACGTGTGTCTCGTCACTCTCCTTGACGAGTTCCCACACGTAAGCGGCTTTCTGGCGGTCGTTCAGGTCGGCTATTTTATCGTCCTCCCTGAGTCCGGCATACGATCGGACCATTGACGGGGTGAGAACTTCGCCCGACACATCGGGACCGCTGTCTGTCGCGTCCACAGTCGCAGTACCGCCGTCACCGACCGGGGTACTTGGCTTCGGAACGTTCCAGCCGCCTTGCTTTGCATTGTGGATCAACGTCGCGACAGTGACACCCGAACCGCTATCCGCGTTGTTCCAGACGTGTTCAACCGTCCGCTCGGCCTGCTTGTCCCACTTGTTGCCGCGCTGTGACCACGACTCGAAAATGGAACGCCCCTGACTGCTACTATCAAAGTCGTGAACAGCGAGGGCGAGCCGATACCAGTCGGGGTACTCGAGGTCCGGGTTGATATGACCCAATGCCTCTTCGACGTCGCCGGCCTCGAGCCACTCGTCACCGTCGTAATCGTTCGTCTGAGCCCCTATTGAGTCACTGAGTCGTGGAGCTTCCCCGTTGGTGTTCTGGAAGGCTTCGAATAGCCACGACGTCGGGTCAACACCCGCGATACTTCCGCCACTATCCGGGTGCGTATCGCCCGTGAACGTACAGAACTTGTTTGTGAGTACGTCCACACCCTCGTGGTCGTCAATCTGACTGTCTGACCACCAGTCCGGCACGTCGCTCGCGACGATCGGGATATGGAGCCCGTTGCCAGACGGGGAGTATTCGATATACGTCAGTGCATCCGCGAAGGGTGCCAAATCTGGCACCCACTCGAGGAGGTCGCCGTTCTCGTCGTATGCACCATCAATGTCGATACAGCCGTACACGCCCGCTGTGTAGTCGTCGTTATCAGCGGCCATGACATAGCCTATCCCCCAACTATCCCGCGTCTGTGCGGCTTCAACAGCGTCCTCAAAGGAGTTCCAACAGTCCGGGTCAGACCAACTGATTGAGAAGTCCCCTTTCCAGTGCGGACGTCGTGGTGTTTCTGCCGAAGCGTCCCACAACAGCCATTGATCCCGGTTCTTCAACTCATCGGGGATAGAACCGTAGTCCGTCATAGCCGTACCTCACAATGGCAGGCTTCGGCTACCTCGAGCCACCCAGCGCTCAGAGTCTCACGAGTATGTGTGTCGATACCACAGCCATGGGCTGACGTCACCGTCTGAACTGGCGGCTTGTCTCCCGAAAGGGTGTAGAACGCAGAAGGTGTCACGCCCTGCGTGCCGATCCCCGCTTGAATGCTCACTCTTGTGCTTGTACGGCGACTGTACGGATGGTTGGCATATAAAGCCACCCTTTGTGTGCGAGAGAGCCACCCTTTGCGCCCGAGTTGGAAATTCAAGGAGGGACGACAGACATTATGAAAAGTACAACATAAAGGGAATGGGATACATTCATATAGCCGGGTCTATTCTTTCCACACGTCACGCCCTGCGTGTCCGGCCACCTTGTGCTGGGCACCAGACTCAAACGCCAAATAGAGCCTTCTACGTAGGTGTTATTGGCGGAACCGACCGCCACTATTAAATTGTACAGGGGAGTATAATAAAATGTCACGCCCTGCGGCCCTGCGGCTTCTACTCCGTTTTCTCGGCAGTTTCAGAGTGATAGCGTCGCTGCTCGAGACGTCGCCAATCTGACCCGCTCGAGTAGCCACAGCAGTTGGTATTCGAATCGGGTTGTAGTCGGTGTAGTCGCGGGGGGTGGGGTACAACTCTTTTCTACAGAGAGCACACCACAGCGATACTCTCCCGTCTCACTGACGCGACTTTGCCTACCCCCACCGACTACACCGACTACACCACTCAGAAACAAGAGAGTCAAAGGCTGAAAGTGCTGTATATCCGTAGACGGGGGTTGTGGATTGTACCCGGTTGTAGTCGGTCTACTCGAGACTAGAGGTGTAGACGTCGATCGGTGTGTGCGTGAATCAACCGTCGCGAACGATAGCAGCAGCTCTAGATAAGCGTCTCAGAATGGGTCAATACTTTATATAATTCAAGTGTGGGTCACCCCATCCTTTTTCGAGAGTGCGACCGGATACGTCTGCGTTTACCTTCTCGGCTGCTTTATCGCGGGCTTTCGAATTGTCCGACTTCGTGGAAACGTTTCCACGAGGTTCATCACTATTGGATTGGATATCTTCGTCGTTTTCTGTATCGTTCTCATCAAGATCGGTTCGTTGTCCTTGCCTCTCTCGAGCCCGTTCTTTCTCTATCTGTAGTATCTCGTCGAACTCATTCACTATCTGGCCCGGACAGAAGCGAGATATAGCGAAGAAGTATTTGTTAGAGGAATGGGGTGGGGATGAGAGTCAGAAGTCGATAGCGGACAAACTTGGTGTTTCAGAGTACACTGTCACAACCGCTAAGCAAGAACTCGAGGATGATGGAAAGGAATTTGGGGACAAATCCTTTTCCAAACCCGAGCAGAAGCAGCAAGTACGCTCGTATCTCAACGAAAATCCCGATGCATCCAACCGTGATTCACTCAAGCCACACAGGTCCACCATAGGCGTCCTTATAGCACCGTCTGTGTACCGGCTCTTCGCGTTTATTCGGGATCGCCTTCTCGAGGTCGACCATGTCACCGCATAGGTCGCACTCGGCTCGGTGGCCGTGCATTCGAGCGTCGACGGAGAGGTCTTTGGTTTCGATATACAGCTCTTGGAGTGCTCGAGGGGTAAGCCGAACAAACACCTTCTCGCGGTCCTCTGTGTTCTCGCGTTCCGGTGTGTAGGATAGCACCCAGTCTTGGCCGGGTTCACCGTCGCCGGCTGGCCCTAGAGAGATAGTCTGTGCAAGGTCGTCAGGAACGTAGTGCCATGTATTGCCCTTGAACCGTGGATAATGCCCTTCGGGACGGGGGTTCTCCGGGTCGACGTCGTCGCGATCGTTGCCCATAGTTCACTCACCTGTGAAATACCACGTATTTCCTCGCTGTTCGGGCGCATCAACACCAGGGAGTTGTTTGAAGACTTCTCGAGCGCACGAATCCCAGAACGTGTATCCACGGTAATGGTTACTGCTTTCTCCATATCCGAACTTCCGTTCGTCGCTGTATTCGTCAAAGGCGCTGTTGGCTAACTCTTGTGTCGTTGCCTCACCCTTCTCTCGAAGCTCCCGCCAAGCGTGTAGAATAGCCTTCCGACGTACTTCTTTGGTTTCAGCACCACGCCCTGTTACGTCGGCCCCCTCGAGTACATCCTTCGCTTGCTGTTCCGTGATTGTTTCTCGAGGCTCTGGCTCGCTCTCTCGCGGTTCGGGAGTTGGCTCGGGGGAAACATCACGTTCAACCGGAGACCGCTCTGCCGGCGTACTGTGGCCTTCTTGTGGACTGTCGGTACAGACTATCTCTTGAAGGTCCTCGAGTAGATCGGGGCGGTGTTCTCTGAGTATTTCGACGTCTTCCGGTAGTTCGTCCTCAATCTTGGTTCGAACTCGAGAGACAGCCACGTAGGGGTTGTCTTTGGTCTCTGGATTCTGGATCGTTTCTCGTTCGGATTCAGTGAGCAAGGCGCGTCGGCCCATGCCCATAGACTCTTGGCTCATTGTGTTACCACTTACGGTAATGGTTTCCACACGCGGGAACATATGATTACCGAATATGGAAATGGTTTCTGCATATGGAAAGTATTAAGTTGCCACATACGGTAAGTAGTGATAGAGACAGACCGGACACTTGGCGACTATCTCACTCGAGAATCGCCAACGGTGTTGAAGGCACCGTCAGCCGGGTTGTCTCGAAGCTCAGAGAAACCCATGAACGCCTACGAACCCCGAAGCCAAGAGAGTAACGCTACGCAAATCGCCTTTGACGAGAGGTCTAGTGACTGCGAAGTCGTCGAAACCAGCGACGTCTGGGAAGGACCGTTCCCCGAATACGACAAGTACGGTAATCTGACCGGCTGCTCCTACGTTCGGTGCCGCGACTGTGGCCGTGAGGTTCTTACCGGACGCAAAGAGTTCGCCAGCCACCGAGACGGCTGCCGATTCGAAGACAACTAACCATGTCGGAGAACGCCGGCGAATGGGAACGGATCGCCCGTCAGTTGATCTACGACCAACTAGTCCACGACTGCATTGACCGTCTCTCTGAGGCGTTCAAAGAGGTCGGTGAAGACATCGCGAACGGGAACGACGTTACGGTCGAACATCTAAATCACCTTGCTCACGCGTTCAGTGAAGTGCTGTTCTTCATTCGTGAGTGCATTGTCCCGCTTGTCGACGAGATCGACAATGACGAACTGAAGGTATTCTTCGAACTCGAGGATCGACCGGTACAGTCTGATAACTAACCATCTAAGGGGATTCACATGAACACAGACAACGGAAATAACGGGGAAGGCAAAGCGCGAACGAACACCTGCGACACTACTGACGTCGATCCCGAAGCGATCCGGGCCGAATCGTTCGATAACTACACCGTTCCCACTGGCCCGGCCATTGAACGCCACATGAACGAACTCGACGAGAACGGCGTTCGTGTAGTCGTCAATTGTGAGTGTGGGGACGACGTCGAAACCAAGGCACTACCGAACACCAAGACCTTCGGTTCAATCTGCCGCGACTGTGCCGAGGCTCACCTTTGGTCTGAAGGACTGCTTTAGACGACTGCTCTCTTTCTAACGCCGTTCAGTAGACTTCTAAAGCCGATCATAGTCAATACGGTATCTCGAGTAGGGACATATGCGGTTGACATGGCTCATGGTTGGTTCTCCAGCCACTCACCGGAGCTGGAACTCCGGTCGGTCGGTGGTCCTACACCGGCCACGGCCCGAAGCTAATGACTTCGGATTTTACTGTTTTCTGTGCTATAGACGTCTCTATAGTAGTGTTTGATCCGCTCGAGGGTAGGGTTCGAAGGCTACAACAGAGGGATTAGACTAGGCCAGCGTCCTCGAAAGCCTCATTGACGACGTCGGGAGTTGGCGCGTTCAAGTACGGCTCGATCGCCTGAAAACTGTCCCATCCACCGACCGCCATAACGACTCGAGGGTTCACCTGCTTATCGACGAGAAGCCGCTGTGCGTACCGACGTCGAAGATCGTGGGAACTCACATGGAGATAGTCGTCGTCACCCGTTTCCTCCGCTGCTTGCTCCGCTGTGCGCTTCACAACGGCTCGAACTCCCCGTTCGGTAAGATCAATCAATGGCTCTCCCCTATCGATGTCTACGGCATTCTGATAGCGGTGGATGTCACCTTCGACGTCCTTGGGTAGATAGGCGTCCCGTGGCTTTCCACCGTTCCCTGTGGTGTCCTTGCCTTCGGGAATCCGTAGCCGGTAGTGGTCCCCGTCGTCGGTCCGTTTGACGTGTTTCGGTTGCACCTGCGGAATTTCGAAGGCTCTCAATCCGACGTAGCCACCAAGCTGGATAATGAGGTCGTCGCGATGGTTGGCAGCCGCCCGCCGTAGTTGCTCGAGTTCGCTGTCTGTCATCCACACCTTGTATTGGTCCTGCTTGCTGGTAGCCTCGAGCCTCATGTAGACTTCTATAACAAGGTTGCACTAAATACCTATCGAAGAACATGAGTTATTGAGAAACCGGATTGATAGACGGGTCAATAAGCGAGGTGTGACCGATCCGTTTCCGACTTGTATAATAAGTCGTCACAACAGAGACCTCGGGAAGGGCTAATCAGCCGAATCTACTACCGAGACGATTCTACAGTACGGTTTTCGACGTCGAAGTGTGGGGGTAAAGGTGGGGAGAACCGGGTTGCATTGATCCCTATAGATAGGTCTCTGCATAGGTATCGACATAGGGTATGCAGAGTTGTATATTACAACGAGTCTATTCGTCCATTTCTCTAATCAGCCGTTGTTTGATCGCACCACGAATCCACTCAGCACGGCTGTCGCCGTACTCAAGCACGTCATGGACTTCCTCAAGCATTGATTCCTCTATGGGGACAGTGATGTCTTTTCTGCTCTCCATACAACTTGTTCTGAGAGCTATAACCACGTAAACGCTGTCCACCACGCGAGGCGAAAAGTGACGTGGTGATGTGGTCATGTGGTGTTCCCCGATCGACGTCCTCGAGAGTTTCGGACAGCCCTCGCGCGCGTTACCCTGTCACAAAAGTCAGATAGAGCAGCGAGTGCCATGGGGTGTTTTTCTGGTACAGCCATGGAGTTCGTTTGCTCAAGTTATAGGGTGTGTTCGTTTCTGCTCTTTAAGTGGTTCTGGTCACAAGGTGAAGCTATGACGCGAGGTCGTTCTCCTTGAATTCTCACCCCACAGACACCGCTATGCTAGCATAGCGTAGGGAAAGAACCGGACAGAACGCCGCTCTCGCCCTACT
Source organism: Natrialba sp. INN-245 (assembly GCF_009807105.1). Taxonomy (NCBI): domain Archaea; kingdom Methanobacteriati; phylum Methanobacteriota; class Halobacteria; order Halobacteriales; family Natrialbaceae; genus Natrialba; species Natrialba sp. INN-245. Next base: position 9,199 of record NZ_WUBV01000034.1, read on the forward strand.
CGAGGGAAACAGACCATTCGCCGTCTGCTACAATACCAACCCAACCAGGGCCGTCGTGACTGAAGGTAGTCGAACCGTCGTATTCCCCGATCTCGTTGAACACACCTTCGGAGAAGTCGCCCACTTCGGGATAGACGCTCACCTGGAAGTTCCGTTCCCCATTGTGCTCGCCGTCAGCAGTGTGTGTACCATCGAAGTCGAACGGTCCAAAGACTCGGTTGCCTTCGCCGGACAGCTCTTGTGGGAGTGATTCGACGTCGTTGGGGACAGGCTGTTGAACCTCTATTTCCCATTCCCCATCGGCGTTTACCTCGAGCATATACTCGCCCATTTCCACCAACTCGGCTGTCTGACCATCGTACTCACCAATGTGGTTGACGAAATGCTCATCAAACTCACTGTCGTCGACAAGCCGAACCTGGAAGTTCCGTTCACCGCTTGAGTGAGTAGCGTCAACGACAGTTAGGCCACCTTCGATTGATACACCGTCGATGACGTCGTCACCGGAGCCGTCGAACGATTGAGGGTCTATTTCCTCTATTTCTTCAGGCTCATCGTCCGGTTCGTCATCGGTATCGTCGTCAGTCTCTTCCGGCTCATCGTCGTCTGTGTCGGTTTCATCCCCATTCCCGTCCGTACTACCCTCTGAGTCACTGTCGTCGCTTGTATCGTCTACCTGGCCGGTATCGTCACCGCTGCTGGTGTCACCACTAGCACAGCCAGCAAGGATCGTTGTAGCCCCCACAGCGTTCGCTATAATGAACTCTCGTCGGTCCATGTTACTCAATCTGAATACTGTGTGAAAAGTACAGTGGTCTAATACTTACGCTATAACAGTACCGTTCTATCCCATCCGAGTGCTCGCCCGACGAGCACTCTTGGTTAGCTTCTCGTCGACCACGGTTGAGGCACGATCGTCGATGAACCGATTGAACTCTCGGTCATTGAAGTCAACGTTCGTTTCGAACACGACTTCTTGCAGTGCTCTTTTGAAGGCAACTGTGAGGTCTTCTCGAGTGAGTGGGTCCTGTGAAGACTGTCCACCCTGTCCATTGGCCGAAGCCTGAGCGAGTGGTTCAATACCCGGCGAATCCATCCCCTCGAGTTGGGTCTCAAGCGTCCGGTCAAGATCGCCACTACCGTCCTCAATTCCTTGGCCGAAGGTCTGAGGTAGGGCTTCGCCCGATTCATCCAGGTCGCTCAACGGTCCTTCTTCGGCTGGTGAGCTAGGAAGCCTATCGCGAACGTCGTCAACTACACCTTCCACAGCATCCACCGGAGCGGAAGCCATAGCCCGAATACCGTCAGCAAGGGCTTCCATCATCGAACGACCGTAGTCAGTGAATCGGTCAACCTGGCGCTCGAGAAGATCGTTGAGCATGGTTACGGCACCTTCGAAGTCCCCACGGAGAACGGCCAGACCCGCCCGAACAACGGTTGAAAGCGTGTCCATCATGGACGTAAACAGATATTCGACCGTCTCAACGAACGGCCGAACGATCGCCATGATGGTGTCCCCGTGGTCGTTCCAGAACGCTTGCACCGTCTCGAGGTTATCTTGAATCGTTCCAACGTACCAGTCGAAGAACTGTTGAAGGTATGGCTGAATCCACTCGACAAAACCCATAAATGCGGCCTGCCATACTTCTGCTGTCTGAATGAAGTCTTCTTCGACAGGTTGCACGTACTGGTTGTAGATCCCACCGAACCAGTTGAATAGACTTTCGAGCGGTGGTCTCACAACAGAGACGAACGTCTGCCACCGCTGTTGAAGGGTTGAAACGGCTTCCCCGACACCGTCACGGAGTACGGATATAACGGGACGGATTGCGCCAACAATGGAGCTAGCGACGTCTCGAGTTAGATCCTGTATTCCGCCCAGGTTGTTGTCCCATGCATACCAGAGCGCACCGACAGCGGCCGTGATAGCTGCCAGAGGGGCAAGGATTGGGGAGAGGGCCGTAACCGTTGCAGCGGCCGCTGGAACGACAGCGCCCAACTTGACGGCAGCGAGTGCCGCCCATCCCGCTTGCATGGCCGGAATGAGTGTTAAGAGCGTACCGAAGCCGGCGATAAGGGGACCTGCTGCAAGAGCCACAGCGCCTAGACCAACCGTAAGTTGTTGTTGAGTGTCCGAAAGGTCCGCAAACCAGCCCGTAAGTCCACGAACTCTATCAAGCAACGACGTCGCCACCGGCAAGAGGTGTTGACCTATCTCAGCCCGCATTTCCGAAATGTCGGCCTTGAGTGCCCGGGTTTGGTTGGCGAAGCTTTCGCTCGTGCGGGCCGCGTCACCGGCTGCTGTGGCCGTATCCTCTTGAATTGCGATAAGACGGGCCTGTGCGAGTTCCGCCTGAGTAGCCTCTTCCCGACTTTCAGCAATCCCCTCGTTCATCAAGATTTGTTCTTCTCTAGCTGCTGAAAGGTTGACACCAAAGTCGCGTACTGCTCTGCCTTGCCCCGAAAGAGCACTCTCGAGTTTAGATTGAACCTGCTGTTCCGACATGTTCTCGAAGGACGCCAGGTCAGCAGTTAGGGACGTGAGTTCCTGGCTCATTTCTGCCGTTTCGTCCGTACTCGCGCCCATAGCGTCAAGCAGAGACCCAAATCCAGCGGCGTACTCTTGGAGTTGGTGTTGAGACCGACCTATTTCATCGGCATGGGTATCAGCCCATTCAGTGACGTCGTCAGCCGAAGACTGGAATACCTCTGAGAACTTCGACTCCATTTCTTCGACTTCACTAGCGGTTTTCAGTGAAGCCGCTGCAATACCAGCCAACGGAGCACTGATCCCCGCCGTCATAGCAGCGCCGGTCTTTTGCAGGCTCGAGCCAAGGTTAGCCGCCCGATCCCCGAACGAACTCAGTTCGTCTTGTGAGTCCTGAAGTTCAGATTTAAACCCCCCAGCATCAAGAGTGAGTTCTGCACGGAGCCGTTCAAAAACCACCTTAGTTCACCTCCTCGAAAGTCCTTTGAATCGCCTTAGCGACCGTCTCGTCACTCCATTCACCGCTTCGCCACTTCTCGCCCCAGGACTCTTTGACACACCACGTAGCAGTCTCTCCGGTCGGTGCGTGTGCCGTCACCTTCAGGTCGGCAAGATCCCCGTCGCCTTGTGGGGGAATGAACGCACCCCCGATATAGCGGAGTTGGTCGGCCTGTTCGTAGCCTGTTCCCTCGAGAATCGTATACTCGAGTTTGACGTCGTCACTCTCGGTGAGTTCGATTCGGTGGACGTCCACCCCCTCGCGAGTAAGTGAGTCACAGAACCCACCTATAGCAACTAATTGGTCAGTCGATGCACCGTCCGGCGTGAAAATGAGTTCCTCAGTGTTCATTGTCGATAGGCACCCTGACAGCGTCAACGACGTCAGCGGCGTTCTCTGCCGGTCCATGAATCTCCCGGCCTTCGCGTTCGGCTCGCTCCCGTTCCATTACGTGATACATGTTGAACTCAAACCCAGTCGGGTCCTCATCCTCAGTGTGCTCTTCCAGGTCGTCCAAGCGATTCGAGATAGACCGCTTACCTGCCATATCCGTACTCCTCGCGAAGATTTTGCATAAGAATCTCCGGGAAATCCTCAAGAGTTCGTTCCTCGCTGCTCTCAAGGTTCTCAATCCGGTTCTCGAGTGACTTCTTGCTCATTGATCTACCCCCTTGAACCACTCTTCCCACGGTTCGGTAGGGTCCTCAAGACTGTCGTCAATATCCCGTAGCCAGTACTCTGCCATAGAGAGACGGTCGTCAGACTCACTCTCGAGTTCGTCAAGCCGGTTTTCGATGGTTCGCTTGCTCATAGGTTCAGCTCCCTCCCTGGAATTTCCTTCATGAGCGTTCCATCAATTCGGACAAGCCCACGGTCTTTGTCAACCGTCTCAATCTCGTCGGCAGAGAGAACCTGACAGAGCGATACGTTCGGATAGTCCCCACCCTTGTCGATCCGATCAATCCGGTTCTCGAGGTTTCGCTTACTCGTCATTGAGTCGATCCCTCAGAATAGGCGATACCGTGTCCTTCATGAGCTGTCCATCCACCCGAACTATGTTTCGCTCCGGGTCTACCTCCTCGAGTTCGTCGGCTGCGATAAGTTGGGCAAGGGAAACCTCTGGATAGTCTCGCCCCTCGTCGATTCGGTCAAGTCGTCGCTCAATAGTGCGTTTGCCCGTCACTGTTCGATCCCCTGTCTCTCTTCGATTCGAGCAAGCCGTTCCTCCAGCTCCTCGAGTTCCTTATCACGCAGGATCTTCCGGCGTTCCCCTTGGGACTGAACGATCAACCGAAGGTATTTGATCCGAATACGCTCCTTTTCGGGGCTTCGAATCCGTCCGTCACCAAGGCTCTTGTACCGTGCCTGCTCGGTAATGTCGCTAAGTACCGCTAAGGCGTCGTCTCTCTGGTTTTGAATCTCGTCAGAATTAGGTTCGTCAGTCATTGTATTCCCTGTTTTCCGTAAAAGAGTCCGTCACAATGTGGTCCGTATATCCCGCTAAAGTCGGTCACTCAAAGACGTCGAATACCATCGTCATTCGGACCGAACTGCATACCACCGTCTTCCGCTAGTTCACGCTCGAACTCTGCCTTCAGACGCTTCTGTTTCGAGAACTTGTCCGCCGTTCGAAGGGCATCAGCCATACCCTCATGGCCTTCACGGAGACACCGCTCGTAGAATCGTAGTACCTCAATCTTGGCCGAACTCATGAGGTTGTGGTCATCCGTACTCTGGCCTTCCAGGTCGATCGGTTTCGAAGCCTTCCGACGTCGCTTCGCTTTCTTCTCGACCTGCTCTTTAGCCCATTCAGCGGCGTCTCCGTTCCGTCGTCGCTTCTCGGTACTGTCGTCGGTGTTGGATTCACTCGTACTCATTGGTTGATCCGCTCCGCAAGTGCTTCCGGCGTGTTGTCTAGGAAACGGTTCGTTGCTTCAAGGACCGCTCGAAGCGTCTCGAGTTGTTCCTGAAGATCTTCACGTCGACCCTTCGGGAGAATTCCTCCAAGAGCCTCCATTTTCCTCTCGAGGCGTTCAATTTCGTCCGCAACAGCGTCCTCGTTACTAAGGAGCGCCTCATCGTATCCCTCGAGAATTTCTTTGGTTCGATCGACGTCGTTCGATTCCCCTGATTCGTCGGTAAGCCCCTCGAGATACTCCGGTTCAACCCGGTCCTCGAGAAGACTAATCCGTCGTTCTTGATATTCGTCGTTAGTACTCATACTGGGTATAGTAGTGCTCTCCGGTGGTGTCACGGGGACGGGAAACCGAGAGGCGGTAGGACATCCTACCGCTATCGGTCCATGGACCTGGAAGCATCTGCCGACAGATGGATAGTCGGAAGGAATCACTGCTGGGGTAACAAGCCCCGGTAGTTCCGGGACAGAGAGCCACATAGCTCCCCGTCCCGATCGTGCCACCGGAGAACCATCTCAATTATTCGTCGATTCCAGTGCTGTAGTTGTCGGGAGAGTCGGCAAGCCCCTGGATACCATGAAGGGTAATCATGGTAGAAGCGTCCGACTGTGAAACACCGACTTCAGCAGCGAACTCATTGATTGTCTCACAGCCGTTCGCAACTGCTTGGAGTTCCTCCCCACGTTCGGCAGCTAGCCCACCGCCCGAACTATCACTTCCCGCGATACCAGTACCGTATTCGTCGGGATCGGCGTTCTGTGAACGTTCCTGTCGCGCCTGGAATCGGTCAACGTGAGCCTGTTGTGCTCGAGTCGTACTCCCGGTGAGTTCCTCGTCTGCCCCTTGAACCCCGGTACTGTAGGCCTCGAGTTCGGATTCGCCCGAACCGTCCACGTCTTCGAGGTCGTCCTTGTGGATAAGACCGAGTCCGTCCGCTAGTTTCTCAACGACGTCGTCAGTAAGTTGTTCATCCATCAATCCATCCAGTTCGTCTTTCGAAATGTCTGCCGTACTCATTGGTATCAGTAAGAGCCTCGGTTGGTGATGCCACGCCCGTCACGACGTACAACGACGCTTTCGTGGGTTGGTTTGAGCGGCTTGCATGGGAGTAACTGATTCGCGGCTGTCACGCCCGAACAGAGCCAACCGACACCGGCATTCGCGACGGGTTACGTGCCACCAACCGAGAGGATCGCTTAGTTATCGGTCAGTGCCTTCGACAAAGTCCTTGCAGAGATGAACCACAGTCTCGCCCTTCGAAGGCTGGAAACCGAGTTCGTCCGCAAGCGCGTCCTGGGCGTCGTCAACTACTGACTTGTGCTCAGGGCGGAAGGATACTGTTGTGTAATCGCTCATAGTACTCTGAGAATTGGTGTTCTCAAAACTCGTGTCGCCACTGTAGGACCCGACCACCGCAATACGGTGGACTGGTACGAACTGCC
>NZ_WUBV01000035.1:0-10526 GCF_009807105.1 Natrialba sp. INN-245
GAGATCGTCCTCACTGAGGTGACGGACGATCTCTTTTTCTTGTCCCGCCATTACCCTACCAACTCAAAGCATACCTAAATCTTCTGTGAACCACTACTGCGAGAAGGAGCCACTGACTGTCTACACCGATGGATTTCGTGCCTACGATCCGCTGGCCGAGGACGACGCATTCGACCGCGAATACGTCGTCCACGGCGACGGCAAATACGCCGACGAAGACGTTCACGTCAATATTTGCGAGAGCAACGGATCGCTGTTGCGACCGTGGCTCTCGCCTCATCGAGGCATCTCAAAAGATAAACTCACACAGTATCTCCGAGCGTTTCAACTTCGGCGAAAGTTACTGCGGAAACCAGGGAGAAAAGCGCTCAAACACGCTGTCAAAGCCACGCTGTGAAATCAACAAAGTGCTACACAAGAGCGATTCACGGGGATACGCCGACCGCCTGGCCCACGAGTTCTCCGACCCAGCTGATTGGAGAGGGCGGCGCGTCCACATCCTTGGTGGAAGTCCGCCCAAGCAGCTCGACGCCATTCGACAGCTAACCAGACCGACACTCACCCACGATCCACCGGCCGGCATCGTCGGTGTCAACTGGAACGGGCTGCATCATGGCGCACAGTTCGGTGAGTTCTGGACGGCCGACAGCTGGGACGACAGCGGTCGCGATGCTGACCACGTTACCGGCCGAAAGACGGTGCGCCACAGCCTCGCTCGCGTCCGTGAGTTCTCGGAGGGTGCACGGAATCTGGCCCGAAACGACACCGAAAGACGACGGGCTGGCCGTCGAGTACGAGGGACCGAGTCCTGGCGATCTCGAGGACGCCGCCTGTACCGAGTGCAGGGCGAACGTCTGGCGAACTCGCCGCGGCCCATACGTCGCCGAATACGATACCGGCGCAATCTGTGGATACTGCAGCTACGAGTGCTACTTCAGCCATCATCTCCGGAACAACCTAGAGGAAATCGCCGGCGAGCAGAGCGTCTCCCTCCCGCCAGCGTGACTTCGCGACCTGTTTTTCGTGTCCCCAGAGAGGGCGAGGGCTCCTTCGAAAGCTCTCAGAGGTGAATTCCAGTGAGTCAACAACAGCGTCCCGACAACATCTCGATCGACAAGGTCCCGGTCGATATCGACACCACGCAATCAACGGAGGTCGATTCCACCGACGTCCCCGACGAAATCGAATCCATCACCCGTGGGCTCGCCGGTGAGCAGCCGCCGCCGAATCCGCTGGTCGTGCTGAAAGCGGCCCGGTGGTGGTACATTCACGGCAAAGGCGGCACGGATCCCGCCTTCCAATGGCCTATCGAGTGGGCACGTCACCTTGCGACCGACACGCCTAGCGATGTCGAGCAGTTTAACGAGTTCCTCGAGTATCTCGTTTCCGTCGGCTTCGCTGACGAGAGACACGAACTTCCATGACCGTCGACGCAAGTTGTTGTGAAGCGGGTTGGTCGATAATACAGTCGAATTTCGTGCTTGTATCGGCGATAGATTCTTGTCTTGCTATCTCGTTCAAGATAACATCGAAAACGATGGTAACAGTCGAACTTATGAATTCCACTGCTGCGAAGATCGTCTTAGTAACACAGCGTGGTGATTCAATTAACCGAATTTCGAATAAGGTCGGGACATCGTATTCGTGGGTGTACGACTGGATTGATCGATTGGATGACGGTAATATTATCTCGAAAACAGATAGTGGAATTCAGGTCGCCGATTACGAGATGCGCCGTCGATACGAAGAGATGATGGGAACATTATACAGCCGCGACGAAGTCTCGCAGGATGATGCGTACGTGATCCCACACTTTGCCGGTATGGAGTACGCGTACACCGAAATCGATGCCGCTTACATATGGACGGATGGTGGATACCAGATCGCGCGCAGTCACAATGATTACCCAGTTTTTATCCAGATCCACGAGCGTGACATCGATAGGTGGATCGAGTTCTTCGAACGGTTCGGAATCGATACCACCGTTGGTGAACGACCGGATGCAGACGATGTCGACGGAAGCGTCCACTACGTCTTATTCCCCCAGACTGATGGGATCGATGTCGAGTGGAACGATGGCAACCCCGTGATTCCGTTAGACGATGCGGTCGAACAGATGATGCAGACTCGAGCGGCATACGAACCAGCGTTGGAGATTATCGCCAATGAGTATGATGTCGATATTGACGCGAATCACCACGATCAGCTACCTGCTGACTGAGCAGATTTGAATATGAGTCTCCAAGAGCGACAAGCCGAACTTATCGATACGCATCGTGCCATACAGGACGAGGAACTTCCATACGTTCTCGTTGGAGGCTGGGCAGTCTCAGCTTTCCAGACGCGTTTCACCACCGATGTCGATATGGTCATCCCTGAGACGGAGCTCGAGGCGTACGATGACCTGCTCGGCGAATTAGACTATAGGAAGGAGTTCGACAACGACATTGCAAACGTCTACGAGGGGCGCATCGTCAGATACGAGAAACAGGTTAACGACACCACTGTGGAGTTCGACGCACTGGTCGGCACACTCCGTTGCCGCCAGACCGATGCCGAATGGTCATATCGATATCTCCACGAACACAGTGTCATCAAGACGCTAGAGATAACGGACAATCTAACCGCTCGCATCCCGAAACCCGCCTTACTGTTCGCGCTCAAACTCCACAGCGGTCGGCTTGCGGATGCTCGAGATCTCGTCATCGTTGGTTCTGAAGCTGATCTCGATCAGATCGAACATCACGTTCATCGGGGCAATCCGGAGCAACTTGCCGAACAGATTGAAAATGTGGTTGAACAACTGGAACACGAAGGGTTTGCGGATTCGTTCAAGGGTGTTTTCCAGCAGAAAGCACTACCAGAGGACGAGATCGACGAATTGATCGAGTTCCTACGGTCTCAGCTCAAGAAGCTCTAAGCGATCGTACCGACGACTCCACTTGTTGTGTAAATACGGCTCGCTGGTAGCACATCCGCAAAGATAGAGACAAAAGGGGACGTGGTCTCTTCGATGAGTCATTCCCTGTACAAAACGGTGGTGTCCGAGTACCCTTACTCCGGGTCGGCGTTCGGGCGGGCCTCCGGTGTGAACTCGAGCATTCCAATAGCAGCGATGCAGTCGGGACAGTACGTCCTCGTAACAGCTGCGTAACGGTCGGCGAGTTCGGGGCAGGGTTCGCTCGAGAGGGAGATCACCCGTTCGGCCGGGATCGGCTCGCCGCACCGATCACAGACGGGTTCTGCGAGCTCGTCATCGGATCCATTTGAGGGGATCTCGCTGGAGCTCATTCGTGGTTCCTCCTTGTGTGTCGCCACTGGCAACAGAGTGACTGACCACTTTGGAGCTGACTCGAGTTATGTAGACGGGCGCGATTCGGAGGGGAACGGTGACTCAGCCAGGGCTGTAACTGATCGTTGGCGATACTCAACCGTCGTGCGAGACCTTTTTGTCTCGGTAGGAGTAACGAAAGCATGGCAGCCAAACGTGCCGTGTTTGGAAGCCACCGTCTCGGGTGTGGTAGCACCCGGGGCATTTTAATACGCAATGCCCCCGCGTCCGCTGTTTTGGAGCGCGATGGCTTCCATCCCAATGGATGTAACCTACAATAATATAATTTCTGGTGTGGGGATAATGAAATCGATCGCTTTGACAACCAGATAACGCATCAGCCACATGGAAGCGTCAATATCGACTGACTAGCGACTTCGCATCCGTTCGTTGTCTGCGTGTTTTTTGAGACCCCACCGGGTGGTGGAGGTCTTCTCGAGTTCGACTCGAGAGACATGAATCGATCATGGCTACGAGCAGCAGCACCCGGGAAACGTTCGACGATTCCGATACCCGGCACGACGAGATGCACAGTACGATCGAAGCGTGGCTTGGAGACCTTGTCGAGGAGGTTGATGACGCCGTTTCGAGCGAGCAATTCAAAGAGTGGCTCGACGTGCAGAGCCGATTCCACGACTACTCGCACCGGAACACGTTGTTGATCAAATTGCAGTGTCCGCATGCGACCACGGTCGCCGGCTACCGAACGTGGCAAAACGAATTCGACCGGCACGTGAGAGAGGGTGAGAAGGCGATCTGGATCTGGGCACCGATCATCGCGAAACAGTGCCCTGAATGCGGGAACTCACCATCGTATCATGAACGGAGTGACTGCGAATACGACGATACTGAACCCGACGAGTGGGACAAAGGGCTCGTCGGCTTTCGGCCAGCGTCGGTCTTCGATGTCTCACAGACTGAGGGGGAGCCACTCCCAGAGCTTGAGACGGAAGCACTCGGTAACGCGAACGAACTGGTCCCAGTACTCCTCGAGGCGGCATCCGTCCTCGAGGTGGGGGTTGAGATCGTCCCGTCTCGGGGATGGTCTCACGGTAGCGCCAAGGGCGTCTGTCAGTATCGCCTGGGGACACAGCCACTCGTGGAAGTGCGTGATCGTGAAAACGAGGCTGATCTCGCTGTCACACTCGTTCACGAGTACGCTCACGCGCTGTTACACGGTGGTATTGATACCGAAGACGAACGATCGAAACGGGAACTCGAGGCCGAAGCTGTCGGCTACATCGTCGGTCGATATTTTGGGCTGGACACGAGTGGATCAGCGTTCTACCTCGCTGCGTGGGAGGGAGACGAACCGGAGACGTTGCTTGATCGACTCGAGCGCATTAGTTCGACGTCTCAGGAGATCATCGATGCCGTCGAGGAGATGATGAGCGATGAGTGAGCAGCGGTTGTTGTTTGAGATTGTCGAAGCCCTCGAGGAACAGGGACTCGATCAGGACGAGTACCAACTACAGCGGGTGATAGATGTCGACGCACTCGAGCAACTCGTGGATTCGACGAGTCCATACACTGAACTCGAGGTTCGATTCACGGTTGGTGAGTTCCGTGTACTGGTTGCCGATTCCGAAGTGACTGTCAACAAATATACAAAATAGGAGGTTCATGTCGCCCCGGCCGAACAACCCGATACCTCGGGTGCCATTACCGCTGGTGTCAGAACTTTCCATCACAAAACCCTCTAGCCACCATTAATATTTATAATGTGAAATGCTGTATATAATCTATGTAGTCTCAAATAACGAAAAGGTTTTATAAATTGTTTGCGTAATATGAGATGACATGGTAGAAAAGAGCCACTTACAACTATTATCACATCTTGTAGTAGAGGGTGAGTCGGAAGTAGGTATCAGTACGCTCGCTGATCAACTCGGTTGGAGCGCCGGCCACACCTCACGTATCGTCTCCGAATTAGAAGCCTACGGCTACGTCCGAACCAAGCAAAGCGGTCGGCAAAAGTTGGTTTCGCCAACGGATATCGAACCAATCGAGCAACTCGAGGGACTTCTCACGGAATATAGCCACATGGATCTGCCTGATCTCATTGCTGGCGCTGGGTTACTCGTTCTGTATTATCTCGATCAAGGACGGACCGCAACCGAGTTGGCCGAACTGAGTGGTGTTAGTCAGGCCACAATATACCGCCGATTAGATGACTTTCAGCGCGTTGGTGTCGTTGGGAAATCGAAATCCCAGTATCGTCTCAATGATCCGTTTGCAGTGTTGGCCCCGATCGCTCAAGGACTACTCCATCAAAAGCATCGTCGTGAAGCACAACGACACACGAGTGGACTCAACTTTCTCTGGGAAACACACAACGAATTCCTCTTCGCCTGCGACAGTGACGTTACTGCTGACGGATTTTACCTGACCGGGCCTGCCCTGTTCGAAGCGTTCGATGTTCCGCTTCTCACCAGAGATCGGCGACACTACTTCCGGACGGACCGACTCTCCGAGATCACTCCCGCAGAATTAGTCTGCCACACACTGCTGATCGATGACGGCTCCCGGTACCGAATGTACTGTCTCTTATTGATACAACAACAGGACATCGAGCGAACGGCGCTACGGGAACGTGCTGAACACTATCTTCCCGAAGCAGGGATCGATCTGCGCGCCATCGTCGATGAGCTCATCGAATACTTAGAGACAGACGGAACGACAACAACCGAGCAATTGCCCAAATGGGAAGACTTCAAACAAACGGCCAGAGACTATGAGATCACTGTATGAGTTCTCGTGAACGATTCGGTCGGAATTATATCGAGGCCGAGCTCCGGGAAATCGCAGATCACCTCCAGACGGACGTTGATGCCTATCTCATCGGCGGTGGCGCAATGTCGCTTCACGAGCCGTCTCTCAAGGACACGACCAAAGATATCGATCTCGTCGTCGTGGACGAGGCGGCCCTTCGCCGTCTAATGGGGGTACTCGACGACCTCGGCTATGCGGAAGTTACCGATCTCGGTGAGGAGTACGACCGGTTAGGAGCGCGTCACTGCGTTCGAAACGATGCCGGCTGTCAGTTCGACGTCTTCTATCGACAGATTGCCGATAAGCTGTATTTCAGCGACGGAATGCAAGCGCGGGGTGAAGCGTTTCTTTCGGACGAGTCCTTCTCAGTCGGGCTCGTTTCGTTCGAGGACATCTTCCTCTTCAAGGCCGTCGCAGAGCGTCCGGACGATATCGGAGACATGGCGACACTCGTCCAGACAGATCTCGACTTCGATGTGATCGAAGACGAGATCGAACGCCAGGTCGACCTCCTGGGAGGTGAACAATTTGTCACAGTGATCTCCGAATCGCTGGAACGGCTCGATCAGAACGAAGGTATCCAAACACCCCTCGACGATGTCGTCCGGGAGTACTACCAACGGTACATGAACGGGTACGAACTCCGGTTACAGTTAGACGAGGACACCGCAAAATCCGTCAGCGAACTCGCGTCGACGTTAGACGTTTCAGAAGAAGAGATCGAACGTCGATACGAGTATCTCGAGCAGTACGGGTTCGTCGAACGGACCAGTGAAGGGATACGAGATACCGGGAAACGCGACGAATTTCAGCGGTCCTGATAGCTCGTCCTACTTTTCGAGAGAGTCGCCGAATTCTTTCTGGAACCCTTCGAGAAGTCGTCCGAAGCCGGATTGGAGGAAAAACTCGGCGTCCTCTTTCGCCTCGAGGAGGTGCTTTCGGCGTTTATCCGAGTACTCCGTTGCCATCTCGTCTAATTCGACGGCGAACGCCTCGATCGTCTCCTCGTCCTCGAGGGAATCGTAGGTTCTGAACACGTCTTTCAGCCCGCGCTTGGCCGATTGCCTGACACGACCGTCCTCGTCGGTCAGTGCCTCCAGCAGGAATCCACCGATTTCGTCCGTTTGTTGGCGAACGGTGTCCACATCTGCCTCGATCGATCGGTCGCTCTCAGCGACGGCGGACACCAGTGCGATCCCCGGTGTCAGTCGTTCTGCAACCCGGACGGTCGACTGTCGGACGTATCCGTCCTCGCTCTGAGCGTAGATGGAAGTCAACTTGTCAAAGCAGGTCTCGAACAACTGAACCCGTTCATCGAGATCTAACTCCTGAATTTCGTCGATCGTCTCGGTAACCTGCTCGGAATCACCTGATCGAATGTCGGCCGCAAATTCGTCCCACCGTTGTTCCATATCGATCTATTGGGCCACCTAGTCCATAATACTCGGCGTATTGGAGGCACGATGAAGTGACGACAGGAGGGGCGTGATTTCGAGGGTGTTGACAGCCTCGACGGCCACAATGATGACCGGTCCGGACGCATCCCGTACGGTTTTGCGTTCCGATCACTTCTCATCTACTATGCCGTTTAGTGTGAGTTGGCACACGCTCCTCGACGAACTCGATGATCTCCCGGATGGAGCGACGCTCGTCACGCCCCTGTCGCACAATCGGTTCCGGATCAGCGACGTACAGGAGCAACGTGTCATCATCAGCTTTGAGGACAAAGACGAACAGCGACCACTCCAGCGCGATCAGTTCGAGACGCTGTACCGGCGCATCACCGATGCACCGAACGGGTTCCAGCTCGATCGGCTCCCGCCTGATGCCGATCCCTACCCGGCGGTGTGGAGCCTCCATCCTCGATTCGAGATCGACGAGGATGCTGGCGTGATCGTCGAGACCGATGGGCCGACAGCGACACAGCTGCTCGAGGCCGAAACCGAGCCGGAGACCGAAGACCGGACGGAACCCGATCTCGATGTGTACGCTGACGCGCTCCTGCTGGTTGATGCGCTCGAGCGCCACGACGTAACCACGCTAGAGGAGATGGAAACGGAGGCACTGGTCAATCTGTACACCCTACTCTCGGACGTACAGCGCAACGCCAACAGTTTCCGCCAAGATGTTGCTGACGTACTCCTCAATCGCCTCCACCACGATCGGCCTGTAACGGTCCGTTCGGCTCTGTTCAACGAACGACTCGGCGCAACCGTACGCTCAAGGACGATGAGGAAGTTCTGGCGGCGCTCGAGGACGCTGGAATCGATCCCGAGCGTGTCATGGGTGTGGACCGCAACAAGGTTGATGACGCGCTCGAGGGACAAGAGATACCGTGGACATCGAACGTGGTTGAACGAGCCATGGGAGAAATCTCGAAACGGTGTAAAAACCAGTGGATGCGATGGACAGAATCCGGGTTAGAATCGCTCCTCTGGCTCAATCTCGTGAGATATGCCGATCCTGAGCAGTTCGCGGCATGAGTGATCAGCGCAACTTCTGAACATCTGGGAGGAATGTCCCGATCCAGTCATTAGCGAAGCTCAGCCGATGGCTCAACCGAAGAAATGCCTCGGTGAGAAACTCCCTGAAGTGGTCCCGGTCCGCGAAGATCTCTGGCGAGATCTCGCGTTTCAGGTCTTTCCACAGTGGTTCGATGGCGTTTAGTGTTGGTGAATACGGCGGGATGAAGACGAACTCGATGCCGAGTTCGTCGGCTCGTTCCTGGGTGAGTTTCGCGTGATGAGAGCCGTAGTTGTCGGCCACGAGCAGAATCCGTCCGACCGGATTCTGCTCGCGGATCTCTTCGAGCGCCTCAACGATCGTCTCCTTAACCAACCGCTTTTTGAACGTGATTACACTCTGGCCAGTCAGCGCGTAGAAGCCAATTGACCGCCGCGGAAACGTGACCAGCGGCTTCTCGATCGTCACTGTTCGATCAAACGACCACATTCGCTGAGAGTTGTCGAACGGTTGGGGCCAGGCTTCATCGAAAAAATCCGAACACGACCGGTTCTTCTTCCTCGTTATCCGGCTCCCCGGGATCCTCGCCGAGCGCCCGATCAAGGCGCTCGGCGAGAATCTCTTCAGCATCGTCGGGTCGTCGTGGATCCATCGGTCGGGGTTTGGCGTAATTCATGCCTGCTTCTCGAAGTTTTCGGCTCAGATGGGACGGGTGATACGTGACGTTGTATCGATCTTCGATAAGTGCGTGAATCTGCTTGGGAGTCCATGGCTGGCCCTCTTCAAGCATTTCACAGAGTTCGTCCCACTGTTGTGGCGTGAGCTTCGGCGGCCGGCCGCCGCCGAAGCGTGGGCGAAGACCCTCTACGCCACCATCGTTCCACGCCAGTGCCCACCGACGCGTCGTGGATCGGGAGATCCCGACGCGTCGACCTGCTTGCTCGCGCGTGTCTCCCTGATAGAGGTTCTTGATGTAACACAGTCGCCGGACGAGACGGGTCTCGTCCGCCTCCTGAGCCGATTCAATCGCTTGATCGAGTTCTTCCTCAGACAAATGTCGCACCAACAAACCACGCTGACTCTTGTTCATCGAGAACAATACGCTTCCAAAGGGGTCAACGCTTTCGCAGACCACTCCGCCCCTCGATCCCGGCGAGATCTGGGCTGTCGTCATTCTTGCAGCCGTCAACCAGACCTCTGTCTGGGAAACGTGCAAAGAGAACGACGACACTCCCTGTGACGATACCGTGATGAACTGGTTACACACGCTCGACCGGGAGTGGCTTGAGTTCGTTGCTAACCTCCTGCTCAGACAGTTAGCGATGACGATCCTCGACCCTGACCGGTCGAGGATCGTCTCCATCGACTTTGTCGATAACCCCTATCACGGGACCTACGCCGACGACGAAGGCGAACTCTGTCGCATGCACGCCAAAGATGGTACAACCACGTGTCACCGCTACTGTACGGCGTATCTCGTTTCGAACGAGAAGCCGGTGACGTTGGCCATGACCTACGTCCGCAGCGACGAATCAGAGGCCGACGCGGTCGAGCGTGTCCTCGACCGCGTCAAGGCCTATCCCTTTGAGATAGACCTTCTCCTGGCTGATCGTGGCATCTACAACGAACGCATTCTGCGCCGATCTCGGGAAATCGCTGCAACCGTTGTTCCCGTCCAAAACAAGGGCGATCGTATGCAAGAGAAGCTAGAGACGCACTGCTCGTACATGACGACCTATCGAATGTACAAGGGCCGCGAGCGGGAACTGGAATTCCCGCTCGCGGTCGCAGTGTCCTATCAAGCTGGAGATCGAGGAAAGAGCGGTGAGGTTGTACGAGGGTATGTGGCGTGCGATCTATAATAAGTACGAAAACTTTTGTGAGTTAAGATCGATGAGCAAGTAATGGAACGCTCACGTCGAAAGGAGATTAAGCGTCACCTGACTGAGGAAGAAATCGA